>NZ_JAODMP010000030.1 GCF_025464835.1 Mycetocola sp.
CCCTTGCGCACGGCCATGTACCCGGCGTGCGGTCCGCCGAAGCCCATCGGAACTCCGAGTCGCTGGCTGGTGCCAACCGCGATGTCAGCACCCAGCTCACCCGGGGAGGTGAGCAACGCGAGAGCGAGCAGGTCGGCGGCGACGACGACGAGGCCGCCCTGGTCTTTGACCGATGCGAGAACGGATGCCGGGTTCCAGACCCTCCCGGAAGCCCCCGGGTACTGCACGAAGGTTCCGAATGCGGCTTCGGGGAGCGCCCCGCCGCCGGCCAGGTCGACCTCGGCCAGTTCGATGCCGACGGCGTCCGCCCGGCTGGCGAGCAGGGCCTTGGTCTGCGGGAAGGCGTCGGCGTCGACGACGAACACGTTGGTGCTGAGCTTGGAGGCCCGGCGGGCGAGGAGCATGCCCTCGACAACGGCGGTGCCCTCGTCGAGCATCGACGCGTTGGCGGTGTCGAGGCCGGTCAGGTCGGTGACCATCGTCTGGAAGTTGATCAGCGCTTCGAGCCTGCCCTGCGAGATCTCCGGCTGGTACGGCGTGTACGCCGTGTACCAGGACGGGTTCTCCAGCACGTTCCGCTTGATGACGGCCGGCGTGATCGTGCCGTAGTAGCCAAGGCCGATCATCGAGGTGCGCACCGTATTCTGGTCGGCCAGCTGCCGCAGCTCCTCGATGGCCTCCCGTTCGGTGGCCGCGGCGGGGATCGAGGAATTGACGATGTCGGCTACGTGGATCGACTCGGGCACCGCGGCTTCGACCAGCGCGTCGACACTGTCATAGCCGACGGATGCCAGCATGCTCGCCTGCGCGGCGGCATCCGTCCCGATGTGGCGCTCGGAGAAGAGTTCCGGCATTACTCGCCGACCAGCGCTGAGTACTCGTCCCAGCTGAGCAGGCCATCCGGCGCAGCATCGAACTGCACCTTGATGAGCCAGCCTTCGCCGAACGGGTCACTGTTGACGAGTGACGGCTCGTCGACGACTGCCGGGTTGTTCTCGGTGACGGTGCCGTCTACAGGGGCGAACAGTTCGCCGACCGACTTGGTCGACTCGATTTCACCGATGACGGATCCAGCCGTGACCGCTTCATTCACGTCAGGCAGTTCGACGAACACGACGTCGCCGAGCTTCTCGGCGGCGTATGCGGTGATACCGACGGTCGCGACGTTCCCGTCGATGTCGAGCCACTCGTGCTCAGGCGTGTACTTCAGCGTGGTCTTGTCGGCCATGAGATTACTTCTTTCTTCTGTAGAACGGGAGTGGGGTGACGGTCGCCGGGATCGGTGTGCCCCTGACGTCCACGACGAGCGCTGTGCCCGGCTCAGCATGACTCGGTTCGACGTACGCCATCATGATCGGATGCCCCAGCGTCGGCGACAACGCACCGCTCGTCACCGCTCCGATGACGGTCTCGCCGGAGACGACCGGGTAACCGGCACGGCCGGCACGGCGGCCTTCCGAAACAAGGCCGACGAGAACGCGCGCGTTCTCGGCAGGCCCGGCCTCCACGGCTGAGCGGCCGATGAAGTCCGTGTCCTTGGACAACGAGACGACGCGTCCGAGCCCCGCCTGCGCCGGCTGGGTCCCGGTGTCGAGTTCGTGACCGTATAGCGGCATGCCCGCTTCGAGCCGGAGGGTGTCGCGGCTCGCGAGCCCGGCCGGCACGAGTCCGTGTTGAGCGCCGGCCGACTCGAGAGCATGCCAGAGCGGAACGGCGGCGGTCGTGCGGAGGTACAGCTCGAAGCCGTCCTCACCGGTGTACCCGGTGCGGGCGACCAGGAGCGGCACCCCCTCGAAGAAAGCGTCGGTGGCGCGGTAGTACGTCAATTCGTCGAGTGGCAGTCCGAGTTCGGTGATGCCGGCGGTCTGCTCCAGGATGGCGCGTGAGTTCGGTCCCTGCACGGCAATCAGTGCGTAGTCGTCGCTCTGGTCGTCGACGGTGACCTCGAAGCCAGCGGCTCGCTCGCTGAGTGCCGCAGCGGCCGCATCCCGGTTGCCGGCATTCGCCACGACGAGGAAGGTCGTGTCGCCGAGGCGGTAGACGACCACGTCGTCGAGGATGCCGCCCGATTCGGTGAGCAGGAGGCTGTACTTCGCCTGCATCAGGTCGATCGTGGAAAGCATCCCGGCCATGGCCGTGTCGAGGAAGACCCCGGCGTCGCGCCCGTAGACGAGGATCTCGGCCATGTGGGAGAGGTCGAAGATGCCGGCGGCGGTGCGCACGGCGGCGTGCTCGGCGAGGTCGCTGGTGTAGCGCACGGGCATCTGCCAGCCGGCGAAATCGGTGAAGCTCGCACCGAGCCCGGAATGAACCGCATGAAGCGGGCTGGTGCGTTCTGGTTCGGGGTCTGACACGAGTTCTCCAGGAATCGCCGGGGCGATGGTCGCAAAAAGCGGCTGCGGCACACGAGGTGCCTGGGAACTCCCCCTCTGTCATGGGCCTGAGAGTTTCGCTCACCCGAGCCGGGTCACGGCGAGGGCGGCTTTCACCGTCGGCGGAATGCGGTTTCTTGAGTTCGGATCGCGCATTTCGATCTGTGCTCGCAGGGGGCGCAGATCTCGATACGGCGCATTGCGCCTACTCGACCCGAACGCGCGAAGCGCGTTCGCTTTCCAGAGTGGCCAGTTCGATGCGGTACGTAGACCTGAGAGATTGGCGGGGAGGCTTGCTCCTTCGGTGCCGGGCAAGCCCGGCTCTCCCGCATCGCGTGTGCGGCCCGATATTCGATTTGCTCACAGCCTACCGTGATCGTCGCCGTGCCGCTCACTTTCACCCCGTGACCCACCCCAGCCGGCCACATCCCCAAATTCAGCAGATCCTGCTCGACACGCCGTTGGCGTGGTCCGCTGAACGGCGTGTCGCGCCGATTCTGCTGACTGTGCGCGCCTGTCCTGAATTCGAGGTCGCACCGACGGCGGACTCGAGCGTCGCGTCGACACGATTCGGATCGCGGATCGTGTTCAGGTCATCTTGACACTAAGATGATCGCAGAGTTAGAGTCAACGTGACTTTAACCACGGGCTCGGGAGGGGCACCATGACCGCACACGCCGCCGTCGTGAAGCTGGCCGTCTCGACCGTGATCTTCGCGCTTCGCCCGCACTCCGAGACCAGCCGGATGACGGTCTGGATGCCGCTCGTACGTCGCATCCGGGAACCGTTCGTCGGCACGTGGGCGCTCCCGGGCGGTCCGCTCGAGCCCGACGAAGACCTCGCGGAATCGGCCGCGCGTACCCTCGCCGAGACCACACTGCTGACGCCGCAGTACCTCGAACAGCTCTACGCCTTCGGGAACGTCGACCGCTCCCCCGGCGAGCGCGTCGTCTCGATCGTGTACTGGGCCCTCGTGCGCTCCGAAGAAGCGGCCGTAGCCGTTGAAACCGAGAACGTGCGCTGGTTCGAAGCGGACTCGGTGCCAGAGCTCGCCTTCGACCACAACCTCATCGTCGAGTACGCGTTGTGGCGCCTCCGCAACAAGCTGGAATACAGCTCCATCGCCCATGCATTCCTCGGCGACACCTTCACTCTCTCCGAACTGCGCGAGGTCCACGAGGCCGTGCTGCAGAAACCCCTCGACCCGGCGAACTTCCGCCGCCAGATCGAGGGATCCGGCCAGGTCGTTCCGACCGAACACCTGCGAACCGGCGGGCGGCATCGCCCCGCCCGCCTCTACCGTTACAACCGCGCAGCGACCGACGAGAACAATGGGCCCATCGAGACCCGCCCGCTGCCTGGCCGCACCCAAGGAGCATCATGACCCTCACCGCCTCCGTCGATTCCACCCTCACCCGGATCTCTGCCGGCACCGAACCGGGCGCCGCGTGCAGCCCCGACCTCGTCGAGAAGCCGTGGGTCTTCGACCTGCGACCGCCGAGCTACGGCCCCGGCTCGTCGATGGGCGACGTCATCCCGACCGGATCCCCTCGACAGGGTGCCCTCCCCGCTTTCTACCGTGAAGCGGATGCGGCCGAACTGGACCGTCGCATCCGCGCCGCGAAAGAGGCCCTCGGCAACCGGCTCGTCATTCTCGGGCACTTCTACCAGCGAGATGAGGTCCTCGCTTACGCCGACTACGTCGGCGACTCGTTCCAGCTGGCCACGGCAGCGCGAGAGCGCAGCGACGCAGAAGCGATCGTGTTCTGCGGCGTGCACTTCATGGCCGAGACCGCGGACCTGCTCTCCACCGAGGAGCAGTCCGTGATCCTGCCGAACCTCGCCGCGGGGTGTTCGATGGCCGACATGGCGAACATCGACCAGGTCGAGGAGTGCTGGGAGCAGCTTGCTGAGCTGTACGGCACCGAGCCGGATGCCGACGGGCGGGTTCCGGTCATCCCGGTCACCTACATGAACTCGTCCGCTGCGCTGAAGGGATTCTGCGGCCGCAACGGCGGCATCGTCTGCACGTCATCGAACGCGCAGACGGTGCTCGAGTGGGCGTTCGAGCGCGGCCAGCGGGTGCTGTTCTTCCCCGACCAGCACCTCGGCAGGAACACGGCCAAGGCGATGGGCGTGCCGCTCGAGCTCATGCCGATGTGGAATCCGAACAAGCCGTTCGGCGGCAACGACGCCTCGGCGCTCGAGGACTCGAGGGTGATCCTGTGGCACGGGTTCTGCTCGGTGCACAAACGATTCACCGTCGACCAGATCGCGAAGGCCCGCACTGAGTTCCCCGATGTCCGCGTTCTCGTCCACCCCGAATGCCCGATGCCGGTCGTCGACGCCGCCGACGCGTCCGGCTCCACCGACTACATCCGTAAGGCGATCGAGGCGGCGCCGGCCGGCTCCACCTTCGCGATCGGCACCGAGATCAACCTCGTCCAGCGGCTGGCTGCGGAGCATCCCGAGCACACCATCTTCTGCCTGGACCCTGTCATCTGCCCCTGCTCGACGATGTACCGCATCCACCCCGGCTACCTGGCCTGGGTGCTCGACGCGCTGCTCGAGGGGCAGGTGCTCAACCAGATCACCGTCTCGGACGACGTCGCCCTGCCGGCGAGAATCGCGCTCGAGCGGATGCTCGCGGCACGTCCGCCGATTGCGGACGGAGCGTGAGATGCCACGGGTGATCGTCGTCGGCAGCGGAATAGCCGGCCTGACAACCGCACTGGACGCCGCGTCAGGCCACGATGTGGTCCTCGTCACGAAGTCGGCGCTCGGGCAGAGCAACACCCGGTACGCCCAGGGCGGAATCGCCGGCGTGATGTCCGCCGAGGACAGCGTGGACGCGCACATCGCCGACACCCTCGCCGCGGGTGCCGGGCTCTGTGACGAAGAGGCCGTCCGTGTGCTCTGCACCGAGGGGCCCGACCGGATCCGCGAGCTCATCACGTTCGGCGTGGAGTTCGACCGCACCGACGGAGAGTTCGCCCGAGGCCGGGAGGCTGCCCACTCCTATCCCCGGGTGCTCCACGCCGGCGGCGACGCGACCGGTGCCCGGATCGAAGCAGCCCTCGTTGCGCGCATCCGCGAAAGCTCCGCCGAGATCCTCGAGGACACGTTTTTCGTCGACCTTCTTCTCGAGGACGGTCACGTGGCTGGTGCCCTGCTTCGGTTGGCCGACGGGGCCGAGAGGAGGATCTCTGCGGACGCCGTGGTCCTCGCCACCGGTGGCGCAGGACAGCTGTACCCGTACACGACCAATCCCGCTGTCGCGACAGGGGACGGAGCCGCAGCCGCCCTCCGCGCGGGTGCCCTGCTCGCCGACCTGGAGTTCTACCAGTTCCACCCGACGGCACTCACGACCGCTGACCGCTTCCTGGTGTCTGAAGCGGTCCGCGGCGAGGGGGCCGTCCTGCGGAACAGCATCGGGGAGCGATTCCTCGCCGAGATCCACCCGGATGCCGAACTCGCTCCCCGCGACGTGGTCGCACGTGGAATCGCCGCCGAGATGGCGGCGCAGGGCGGTATCCCGGTCGTCCTCGACGCGACGATGCTCGGCGAATCATTCCTGGCGGAGCGGTTCCCGGTCATCGATCGTGCCGTGCGGGCATCCGGCATCGACTGGTCGCAGGAGTATGTGCCGGTGAGCCCCGCCGCCCACTACTGGATGGGCGGCGTCGTCACCGACCTCGACGGCCGCACAACAGTGCCAGGCCTGTATGCGGTCGGTGAAGTCGCTCGCACTGGTGTGCACGGCGCCAACCGCCTTGCGTCGAACTCGCTGCTCGAAGGCGCGGTTTTCGGCGCCCGCGTCGCCCGCGCGCTCGGCACGGACGACCAAGCCGGCTGGCCGGCACGACCGGCCCGGCCGTTCGCCGATCCGATGCGGAACCCCGCAACGGATGCGCCGCCGTTCTCCCGCGGGGCACTCCAGCAGCTGATGTGGGACGCCGCCGGCCTGCTCCGCGACGGACAAGGCCTTCGCCGCGCGGCTCGCGTCCTCGATGCATGGTCGGCGCTGCCTCTGCCGACGGACAACATCCGTTCGCTCGAGGATCGCAACCTGCTCGCGCTCAGCCGGGAGCTCGTGCTCGCCGCGCTGTTCCGCACCGCATCCGTCGGGGCACACGCCCGCTCGGACTTTCCCAACTCACATTCCCCCCTTCCGGCGAGCGCCGGAGCTGAACCCCGAGAGGTCGTCCCCGCATGCTGACACTCCCCCAGATCGACCGTGTCGTCGGCGCAGCACTTGAGGAGGACGCCCCCTGGGGCGACCTGACGAGCGAAACTCTCATCCCTGCGGCAGCCACTGCCTCTGCGGATCTCTCCGCACGCGAGGACGGCGTGTTCAGCGGGAGTGAGGTGTTCGCTGCAGCGTTCCGGCTGACCGACCCGTCGATCCAAGTCGACCTCCACATCGGAGACGGCGAGCGCTTTTCTCGCGGCGACCTTCTGGCAACAGTGACCGGCCCGGCCCGCGGCATCCTCCAGGCGGAACGGATCGGGCTCAACTTCGTCCAGCGGATGTCGGGAATCGCGACGCTCACCGCACGGTACGTCGACGCCGTGGCGGGCACCCGCGCGCGGATCATCGACACGCGCAAGACGACGCCGGGGCTTCGGGCGCTCGAGCGTCATGCGGTGCGTTCGGGCGGTGGATTCAATCACCGGTTCTCCCTGTCGGATGCCGTCATGGCGAAGGACAACCACCTCGCCGTCCTCACGGCGGGGGGCCTGTCCCTCACCGAGGCGCTGATCGCGGTACGGGGACAGCTTTCGCACACCACGCACCTCGAGGTCGAGGTGGACCGGCTCGACCAGATCGACGCGGTACTCGCCGCGGGGGTCGACACGATCATGCTCGACAATTTCGGTCTCGACGACCTTCGTGCCGGCGTCGAGCAGGTCGGCGGGAGGGCGATCATTGAAGCGAGTGGCAACGTGACCCTGGATACTGTCGCCGCTATCGCCGCCACTGGCGTGGACGTCATCAGTTCCGGTGCCCTCACCCACAGTGTCCGGTCCCTCGACCTCGGCCTCGACGTGTCGATCACTGCAGCCCCGGTGCCGTGATGCTCTACCTCGACTCCGCCGCGACAACGCCCGTGCGGCGGGAGGTGCTCGAGGCGATGTGGCCGTATCTCACCCACGAGTTCGGCAACCCGTCGAGCCACCACACCGTCGGTGAGCGCGCAGCCGACGCCCTCACCGACGCTCGCAGACGCGTCGCGGCCGTTCTGGGCGTCCGGGCCAGCGATGTCGTGTTCACCTCGGGCGGCACTGAGGCCGACAACCTCGCCGTCAAGGGAATCGCCATCGGGTCCATTCGAGGCAGGCACCTCGTCACCGCGGCCACCGAACACGAAGCGGTTATCGAATCAGTCGACTACCTTCGCCGGCTGCATGGTTTCGAGGTCAGCTTCGTCGCACTGGAGTCCGACGGCATCGTGACCGCGGATGCGCTCGACGCCGCGATCCGACCGGACACGGCACTGGTCACCCTGATGTACGCCAACAACGAGATCGGCACCGTGCAGGATCTGGCGGCGCTCGGCGCAGTGACGAGCGCTCACGGGGTACCGTTCCATACCGACGCTGTGCAGGCGGCGGGCTGGCTCGACCTCCGGGTCTCGGACCTCGGGGTGGATGCGCTCTCGCTCGCGGGACACAAAGTCGGAGCACCTAAGGGCATCGGGCTCGCCTGGCTGCGCGGCCGGCTGCCGATCGAACCGCTCGTCCACGGTGGTGGACAGGAACGCGCGCGTCGCTCCGGCACCGAGAACGTCGCTTTCGCTGTCGGACTGGCCACCGCCCTCGAGAGCGCAGAGAAGGAACGGGAAGAAGCCGTCGCCCGGGTTCGCCCTCTTCGCGACGAGATCATCGCCCGGATTCTCGCGGACGTTCCCGGAGCCGTGCTGACCGGGTCGGCGACGTCCCGCCTGGTGAATTCAGCGACCTTCTGCTTTCCGGGCACGAGCGGCGAAGCGGTGCTGCTCGAACTCGAACGCCGTGGCGTCGTCTCCTCGAGCGGCTCGGCCTGCGCGGCGGGCAGCGACGAGCCGTCACACGTTCTTACCGCCTTGGGCATCCCCGCCGAAATCGCCCAGACGGCGGTCCGCTTCAGCTTCGGAGCCGATATGACCCGTGCGGACGCGGAGTCCGCGGTCACAGCGCTGGCGGCATCCGTGTCGGCGGTTTCGGCGCTCCGCTGAGCGACCCAGGGCGGCGGCTGCCGGAGACCTTCCCTTTGCCGTCGGCCGGGCGTACCGTGGCGATATGGAGATCAACTCATCCGACCGGAAGCCCTCGCGGCAGCGGGTGACGAGCGCTCTCACACTGGACGATTCGACGGCCACCGAGAATCTCGACACCACCCGCCGCGACCTGAAGCAACTGCGGAAGCCACCGGGACCGGTCGACGGCCTGCTCCCGCACCTCGCCCAGCTTCGCGGACAGGAAGCCCCACCACCGCCGTAAACGGCGCGGACGTGCTCCACACGTCAACGGCGAAGGTTCTTCCACGCATGAAGGTGTTCGACGGTCACTCCGTCGTACCCGGGCAGCGCGGAGAACACCGCCCGGACTTTCGCTGTCTCGGCTTCGAGCACAGCCCTGCTCTCCTGGTAGAACGTGTACCGCTTGCCGCCCGCGATCTCGGGGATATCCGTTTCCACCCCGATCGTGAACCGGGTGCCGGATGCCGCAGCGGCGGGCGCGCCAGGCGTCGCGAGTTCGAGAATCCCGCCTCTTCCACCGGCGGAGTCGGCATACGCCAGAATGGCCACGGCGTCGAGTTCCGCAACGAGAGCGTCGAAGACGGTACGTCGCCATAGGTCGACCGAGCCAGCCACCAGGGTCAGTCGGCGCCCAGGTGCAGCGGCCCGACGGCGGCGCGTACGGTCTCGATCAGCCGGAGATAGCCCACCACGAGCGCTTTCGGGTCGATCGCAGTCCACCGACCGGATCCACGGAGTTGCCCCACACCCACGTGCCGGTAATCGCCGAAGCGGAAGAGGCCGAGTGCACAAGGACCCCATGGTGGAGCACGGCTGCCGGAAAAGCAAGGCACTGTCGATTGCCCATCCCGTCCTCCTATCGTGGGGGCATGGACACCAATCCTTTCGACGGCGGTACGCCCGACGAGTTCGACGACCAGGAATCCGACCGGACCGATGTGCCGATGACCTCCGGGGGCGAACGTTCGACCACGGTCGACGAGGACGACGCCGGAATCCTGCCAACGCCCGAACCTACTGATGGCGGCGCCCCGGCTCCGTGACGGTTCTCACATCCACAACGGCGTAACCTGAACTTGTGGCCACGTTTCTCGTGGCCGGACGGAAGGCCGCTCATGGACACCATTGCGCTTCGACGCTTCGTGGTCGCCGCCGAAGAGCTGCATTTCGCTCACGCGGCGAAGTACCTCGACATTCCGCGCTCGACGCTCATCGCCTCGGTTCGCGAACTGGAGAATGAGCTCGGCACTCCCCTGTTCGACATGAACGCGTCGACCACGACGCTCACCGCGGCAGGTGCGGCCCTCCTCGCCGAAGAACAGCGCAAGGCAGACGCAACCGCGGCGTCCGTGCAGAACCGGCCCCAACCCGCGGGCGGCAAGGCGAAGGCCAACAAGGGCAAAGGACGCGCACCCGCGGTCAAAGGACAACCGCGGCCAGGCAAACGACGCCAGTCCCGCTGATCCTTCCGCACCCGATGTGTCGCCACCTTTATGCTGACGGCGAGACTCCTTCGGATGCTCGCCGACCCGACCGCCGGACCTCCATCGCCGCGACCGTCGCCCAGACGATGCTGGGCCTGTTCCTGCTGGTCGCCGGCACCGGGCATCTCACGGTCGCCCGGGACGCGTTCCAGGCGCAAGTGCCCACCTGGCTGCCGGCTGATCCGGACGTCGTCGTCGTGGCATCCGGGGTGGTGGAGGTGCTACTCGGCCTGTCGTTGCTTCTGCTGTGGCGCTGGCGAATTCCGCTCGGCTGGGTCGTTGCCGGGTTCTTCGTAGCCGTCTTCCCCGGCAATATCTCACAGTTCACAACCGGAACGGACTCATTCGGGCTGGACGATGACCTCAGTCGTGGCATCCGTCTGCTGTTCCAGCCGCTCCTGGTGCTCTGGGCGCTGTGGTCGACCGGTGCCTGGCGTGCGTGGCGGGCCGGCCGGGCCGCAGCGCGACGTCGTTGATCGGTCGTCCTCTCGGGGCCATGCCTGCCTCGACGCGCGACGGTGGATGAAGGGCAGTGCGGGCAACATTGCTGGTCGGGTAGCGTCGGAGTCATGATTCTCGATGTGCCGACGTCGCTCGGTCCCGGCCGGCTGACGGTCAGCGCAGCGCCCGAACCACGAGCTGTCCTGTGGCTCGGCCACGGAGCCGGTGGCGGGATCGGAGCGGTTGATCTGGCTGCACTCGCGGAACGCCTCCCCGACCTCGGGATCACGGTGGCCCGCTATGAGCAACCGTGGCGAGTGTCCGGGAAGAAGATCGCACCGAGGCCGGCGACTCTTGACGTCGCCTGGCGAGAGTCGGCGCCTGCCATCACCGAACTCGCTGCCGGGCTGCCGATGGTCGTCGGCGGCCGGAGCGCCGGAGCCCGTGTCGCCTGTCGCACCGCTGACGACCTCGGTGCCGCCGGCGTGGTGTGCCTTGCCTTCCCGCTGCATCCGCCAGGTCGACCGGCCGTGTCTCGGCTCGACGAGTTGTTGCGGCCGGCAGTGCCTGTGCTTGTCCTTCAGGGCGACCGAGACACCTTTGGTACGGCGAGCGACATCGAGCGCGAAGTGGGCAGCGGAGGCTCGATCCGGATCGTGCCCGTCGCCGGCGCGGACCACGGGATGCGGGTGCTGAAGTCGTCGCCACTCACCGCGAGGGACGTTGCTGCGCTGGTGACGGCATCCGTCACGAACTTCGTGGATGGCGTGATCGGCTGAGTTTGGCGGGCCGCTGATTTCAAGCGTGGGCCTGTGCGTGGCTATGGCAGCGACGGACCCGGACCTCTTGTCCGCGGTCGGTGTCACGTTTGGATCGACGCTCTCGACAGACCGGGCGGGAGAAGCGGCCGGTGCTATGTCTCCGACGCTGAAGACAGCGTCGGCGTCGTACTCGACTTCGGCTCAGCTCGATCTGGCACCCCGGAGTGGTTGGCGCCCACGTGGCCTGGCCCGCATGACTCGTCGAGTTCTGGCCGGCTCGAACGATGCGCCGGTCGCGCTGCTCCCCGGTGTCGGGTGCACGATCCAAGGGCCACTGCTGTACTGGTGCGCTGAACTGCTCACGAGTCGGGGATGGCATGTCCAGGGTGTCGAATGGTCCGATCGGCGCGGCGACTGCTCGTCGGGAAGTCGTTCGGATGCTTCGCTCTTCCCTGGGCTCGTCGGGCGGGCATTCCCGGGGTTGACTGACACCGGTCCAGCGACATCGTCCGGGATGCACTGTTGCGCCGGCTTCCCACATGGCAATCGGTGGCGACGCTGATGGACTGTGGCTCCCCGACCGTGTGGCTGGAACACCTGCTTCTGTGGTCACTGTTCCCGGTGCCGGACATTCCCTCACCGTGGCGGGAAACTGGCGGAAGTCACTCGCCCTGCAGTCTGACGCGCTGGAAACGATCGCGACTGATCTGGATGCCCAGGAACAGTGAGCGCTTCGGGCGGAGGCGGCTGGCCCGGCAATCGCGACAGTGAATGTCAGTGGTCGGTGGTGTACTGGCCTCATGAACCCAGCGGTCAGCGCTCCGACCCCGGCCCTCGAGGCACCGGAGGAAGACGCCGTCCTGGACGGTGTTCTGGCGCAACTTGCCGACGCGATCGAGGTTCTCGATCTGGAGCACCTGGACCGGTTCCCGGCGAACACGGTGCTGTCGGTGCTGTCCAAAACCGCGGCACTGAACCGTGGTGTCGAGGCGATCCTCACCGCCATCAGCGACCAGGTCGCGGTTCGCTCCGACCCTGTCCTCGGCGGTGAAGGACTCGCGGCCCGGTTGAACTACGCCCGGCCGTCACTGCTGATCGAGCAGGTCGCCGGGGTGTCCGCGGCAACCGCATCGACGTGGGTTCGAGTCGGCGCCCGCACCAGCCCCCGGCTGAGAGTCGGCCAGACTTTGCCGCCGCTGTTCCCGCACGTCGCCGACGCCCTCCGCGACGGGTCGATCGGGGTGGACACCGCCGAAGCGATCACCCGGGAACTGTCCGCCGCGGCACCCCGCGCCGAGGTCGAGCACCTCGATGCGGCCGAACGGATCCTGGTCGGCCAGGCCACCGGCGCCTCCGACAGCCACGGAGTGCCGCTGCCCCCTGACCTGGTCGCCCTGCAGGCCCGACAGTGGCGGGACCGGCTGGACGAGAACGGCATCGAACCCCGCGCCGAGAAAGCATTCCAGGACCGCGACTTCTGGATTGCCCGCACCGTCCGCAACGGTGTGCTGAAATTCGGCGGCCAGGTCACCCCCGACGTCGGCGGCAAACTCCATGCCCTGTTCGACGCTGTGCTCAGCCCGAGAACCGCATCCCGCTACGTCCCCGACGACAGCGCTCCCGAAACCGACAGCGGCGCTGCCGACGTGACCGGCGACACTGCCCTGGACATCCCCGACGAAACGGTGAGTTCCGGGCCCGGATCAGCGAGCACCACCGATCCAGCCTCGCAAGCGAGCTCATCGTCGATGCAGGGCCAGTTGCGGGAGACCCGCACCCCCGGCCAGCAACGCGCCGACGTGTTTGCCGCGATGATCGACTCCCTCGCCCGCTCCACCGACGCCCCCACCGTCTCCGGCGCCTCCCCCACCGTCATCGTCCGCGTCACCGCCGACGTCCTCACCGCCAGAAAAGGCACCGGCCAGATCGTCGGCATCGCCGGCCCGATCCCCGCCTCAACGATCCAGCAGATCCTCTGTGACAGCAGTCTCATTCCCGCCTACCTCAAACCCGACGGCGGCCTGCTGGCCCTTGGCAACGAGAAACGCGCCTTCGCCCGCGAACAACGCCTCGCGATGATCGCCCGCGACGGACCCACCTGCACCATCGACGACTGCCAAATCCCCGCCAGCGGCTGTGAAGCCCACCACATCATCGAATACCAGGACGGCGGACCCACCCATCTCGACAACGGCGCCCTGTTCTGCTGGTTCCACCACCACATGATCGACACCGGCATCTTCACCGTCACCATGGAAAACGGCAAACCCAAAGTAACCGTGCCCGACTGGATCCTCCGCAGACCCTACTTCCACTAGTGCGGCTCTGTCCGACAGAATTGCGCGGGACAGTCACAGAAAGAAGCAGTCGCTCGTTACGCCGCGCGGACCTCGATCTCGCCCGGCTCGGAACCCTCGACACCGAAGACGAGCTTGCGGTTCGCGACCTTGTCGCTGAAGAACCGGTCGTGGCTGACAACGACGACCGCGCCCGGGAAGTGCACAAGAGCACGTTCCATCACCTGGGTGCTGGGCATATCGAGGTGGTTGGTCGGTTCGTCGAGGACGAGCACGGAGGCACCCGATAGCAGGCACTGCGCCATCGCGACGCGAGCACGCTGTCCACCAGAGAGGTTGCCGATCTTCTGTTTGAGGTCCGCCTCGGAGAATTGGAACATCGACAGGAACCGGCCAACGGACTTGCGGGTCGCCGTGAAGGCGAGACTGCCCGGCGCCGCATTGACCGCGTGCGTGATGGTGTCGTCGTCATCAAGGTCGGCGAGCATCTGGTTGTACGAAACCACACCGGAACCCTTGGCCCAGACCGCCTCCCCCGAATCGGCGTTCTCCTCACCGGTCAGCACCCGGAGCAGGGTCGACTTGCCGCTGCCGTTCGACCCGAGAACGACGATCCGATTGCCGCGGCGGATCTCGAAGGTCAGGTCGGAGAAGAGCACATTGTCGCCGTAGGACTTCGAGAGCCCGGTCACCCGGCAGAGTACGTCCTTGACGTGCAGCCCGCCGTAGATTTCGGTGATGATCTGATCGACCGGCCGTGGAGCGCGGGACTTCTTGATCCCGGAGAGTTTCTTATCCAGGCCTCTGCTCGCCGCTTTCGCGGCAGCCCGGCGGTCGGCGATGCCCTCGGCCTCGAAAGCGAGCAGCTCGGACTCATGCACGAACTGCTGCTCGAGCGTCTTGAGCCGGAACTGCTTTTGCACCACATATTCAGCGAAGTTGCCGGGGTACTCGTGCAGGTGGAAGTTCTCCAATTCCACAATTCGCGTGACTACCGAATCCAGGAACGTGCGATCGTGCGAGACGATGATTGCTGCGCCACGGAAGTCGCGGAACCACGATTCGAGCCATTCCACGCCGGCAACGTCGAGGAAGTTCGTCGGCTCGTCGAGCAGCAGCACATCGGGCCGCTCGAGCACGATCTTGGCGAGCGCGGCACGATTCCGCCAGCCGCCGGACAGGTCGTCGATCGGGCAGATTCGGTGCGCCTCGTCGAAGCCCAGCCGGGTCAGCGCCTCGTCGATGCGGCGCGGATAGTCCCAGCCGTCGAGCCGGTCCATCTCCTCGAACAGTTCACCCTGGCGGCTGATCAGCACATCGAGGTTGGCGGTCGGGTCGGCAGCGATGGACGCGTCGATCGACGCCAATTCCGCTTCGACCGCCCGGATCTCGCTGAAGACGTCGTCGAGGACATCAGCGATCGTGGCGGTGCCGTCGAGCTCGGAGAACTGCGAGAAGTATCCGACCCGGATGCCGTCGTCCAGCGTGAGGGTTCCAGCATCCGCCGACACCTGGCCGAGGATCAGCTTGATCAGCGTCGTCTTGCCCGAGCCGTTACGGCCGATCAGGCCGACACGGTCGCCGGTTTCGAGGCGGAAGAAAGCTTCGCGGAGCACCGGGGTGTTCTCGAATCGCACATGTACGTCGTTCAGCCGAATCAGGCTCATGCCCGTATCCTCCTCAAGGATCGTGTCGTTGAGGAGGTACCTGAACGCTGGAGCGTATCCACCGTAGCCGACGCGGATCCGAGTGAGCGTCGTCGACGAGCTTGAGGCCGACCACACAGCCAATGAGCCCGACCAGCAACGCGATTCGAACCCATGAGATGTCTGGCCGGTCTGGTCGCTCTCCGGGTACTGATCCCTCGTCCGGGGCCGCTTCAGGCGACCTGCAGAAAAGCTAGCAAGATTTGCTGTCGTCTCGCTGCGCTGCGGACGTCGATCCGGGTGGTTACCGGTTTCCCGGGAACATGTCGGACCCGTGTGAGAGAATTGTCAGTAGCCAAGCTCGCGGCTCCGGTCGTTCTTCCCCATGTTGAACTTCCGTCCGCGTGCCCATGGAATCTGGTCGACAGCAGCATCGTCGGCCAGGCAATGGGACGACCGTCTCCGGCGGAGTGAACTCGTGTTCATCCTGCCGTTGATGTCGAGTGTGGCGCTTCTTGCGCACCCGGAGGTACATTCCATGCAGTTTTCCGAAGGTCAGACTGTCGTTTACCCGCACCACGGCCCAGCCACCGTCGTCGAGATCTTCTCGCGCACGGTGAAGGGCACCGTGATCAGCTATCTCAAGCTCGAAGTGCACGATTCGAAGCTGTCGGTGAGCGTCCCTGTGGCCAGTGCCGACCAGGTCGGCATCCGCGCCGTCCTCGACGCGTCGTCGATGGACGCCCTGTTCGACGTTCTCCGTGCCCCGACGGTGGAGGAAGAGACCAAATGGTCCCGCCGGATGAAGGACAACCAGGAGAAGATCAAGGTCGGCGATATCTTCACCATCGCCGGTGTCGTGCGTGACCTGACTCGTCGCCACGACGACAAGGGACTCTCTCTCGCCGAACGGGATCTGCTGCGTCACGCGCAGGGGCCGCTCATCACCGAGATCGCATTGTCGCTCGGGATTGCGACCGACGCTGCCGAGACGGCTCTTCACGAGGCTCTGGCGTCGGGCGCGGTCGCGAGTCCTGCAAAGGCGAGCAGCGCAGCGGCGTAGCCCTCACAACTCCGCGCACATCGAATCTGCAGTGACGGCCCCAGGAGCTTCACGCAGGGGATCATGACTGCATTGTCGATCGTCGGACGCCGATTCCGGAGCGCGCCGCATGGCAACACGATGGACCCGCGTTCGGGAGTAACAAGCGAAGGCGGATGCGATGGCGCTCGAGAGGAGAGCCGGTCGACCAGAGCATGGCATTCGTAGGCACGCGCAGCATGTTCGACAGGGCGGGCTCTACGAAGACCGCTGACACAACCTCGGTCTCGGGGGATTTCCACGCATCCTCATGCTTAAGGCTCTCGTCTGACGTCGGCCCGGTGGAATCGCGGGAATCCTGGCGATGTGCTCATGGCCAAGTACCGCGGCTGAGCCTGCACCTCGCCGAGGTCGGCGCTCCGAGAGGAGAGGAGCCGCATGGTCTCGCGCCCGCCAAGCACGCAGGGGCGGCGGACCTCAAGGGCTGCCGCGCAGGCGCCGGCAGCATTACGGTGAGCCCATGAGTCCGACGAAGAGCCAGGCAGCGGTGCTGGAAATCGGCGACCGCGAGGTGCACATCTCGAATCCCGACAAGGTCGTGTTCCCCGAGCCTGGCCTGACGAAGCTGGACCTCGTCCAGTACTACCTGACGGTCGCCGACGGTGCGCTGCGCGGAGTTGCCGGTCGGCCCATGGTTCTCAAGCGCTTCGTGAAGGGCATCAGCCAGGAGGCCTTCTTCCAGAAGCGCGCTCCCGAGAAGCGACCGGGGTGGATCGACACGGCCACGCTTCAGTACGCGTCCGGCAACTCGGCGGAGGAGGTCGTGGTCCGGGATGCCGCTGCGCTGGCCTGGGTGGTGAACCTCGGATGCATCGACCTGAATCCGCATCCGGTACGAGCCGAGGATCTCGATCACCCCGACGAGCTTCGCGTGGACCTCGACCCGATGCCGGGTGTGGAGTGGCGCCAGATCGTCGATGTCGCCATGATCGCCCGAGAGGTTCTCACCGACCATGGTCTCGTCGGCTGGCCGAAGACATCCGGTTCCCGCGGCATCCACGTCTATGCTCGGATCGAGCCACGCTGGGACTTCCGTCAGGTGCGGCTTGCCGCGGAGACCCTCGCTCGGGAGGTCGAAAGGCGTGCGCCTGGCCTGGCCACCGCGAAGTGGTGGAAGGAGGAACGCGGTGAGAGCGTCTTCGTCGACTTCAACCAGAACGCGAAGGACCGCACGGTCGCGTCCGCCTACTCAGTCCGCGCGCTGCCGGATGCGCGCGTGTCGACGCCGCTCGAGTGGGACGAAGTGCCGGGATGCCGGCCGGAGGACTTCACCGTCCGCACGGTGATCGAGCGGTTCGCGGACCGCGGCGACCCGGCATCCGGGATCGACGACGCTGCCGGGAGCCTGGACGCGCTTCTCGCCCTCGCCGAGGAACTCGGACCGGCAGAGAAGCCGCCGAAGTCCTCCGACGGTTCCGGGAGACGGGCGTCGACGATGCCGCTTGTTGAGATCGCTCGCGCCAGAACCAAGCCTGAGGCTCTTGAGGGGCTCGAGCGGTGGAAGTCGAGGCATCCGGGTGTCGTGAAGCTGCTCGAGCCGGCAGACGTGCTGGTCGACGGAATGCGGGGCTCCAGTTCACTCTGGTATCGGATCCGCGTGAACCTCCAGCACGTTCCTGAAAAGGAGAGGCCTCAACAGGCGGAACTCGAGGTCGATCACGACCCGTGGGCAGGCAAGAGTCCGCCGACGTCGTGACGGGATGCGTCAATCGACCGGATGTCGTCCGAAGGCGCTGGCGGCGTGACGACGCCACTGGTCTATCTGAGTTTTTCCGGTACGGCGCGTGAAGCGCTCCGCTTCTACGCGGATGTTTCGGCGGCGGGCTTTCCTTGCATACGTACGCGGACTTTGCATACGTACGCGGACTTCGGTCGCAACGGCCCGCCAGGCTCCATCGCACACGGCGTGCTCGACGGCGTCGTTGCCGTGGCGGGAGCGGATGCCGCAACAGGGTGAGAAGGTCGTCAAGTCCCATAGGTTCCTGCTCTCGCTGCTCGGGGCCGCCGATCCGGAAGTTCTCCATGAGTGGTTCAACAAACTCGCAGTCGGCGGGCGGGCGGTTGATCCCCTCGCCCCGAAGCCGGGGGGTGCTTCGGATGGCCAGGTCGTCGACCGTCATGGGCTTCATCGGCTTATCGGATACGAACCCGAACGATGACTCGCCGCGTGCTCTTGACAGCACGATGTGGTTGGCCAGCATATTGCCAGCTGAGGCGAGAGCGCGGCGACGAAGGGAGATCGCCAGTGCTGGCGTATCCACATCGACCACTTCACGACGCTCGACGGAGTCACCCAGGCCCGGGCGGCCCAGACGAGAACGCCGACGGCGGATTCACGTTCAGCGGCTGGCGGGAACCCCTGATCGATGACACCGACGGCGCTCAGGTCGACGAGGGCTTACAGGCCATGGACGCCCTGCTTCTGGGACGACGCACCATCAGCCCACGCGGAGGTTTCTCATGAGTCAACCCGGACCCTTGACGGGCGCTCGAGCTTGAGTAACATGACCCCATGTCCGGTCGCATCGTCGCACGCACGCTGTCCGCCGCTTTGGGTGCGCTCCTGATTGTTTCAGGGGCACCCGCAGCCCTCGCTGCGCCGCAGGCCCCGCCCGGTCACTTCGAAGATGTGATCAAGCTCCCTGACGGGTTTCAGCCCGAGGGCATCACAATCGGCCCTCGCGGCACGGGATACGTCGGATCACTCGCCGACGGTGACATCTATGTCTTCGATGTCCGCACGGGCGAGGAGATCACGACCTTCCAGGGTCCCGGCACTCCGTCGGTTGGCCTGAAGATCGACAAACGGGGTCGGCTCTTCATCGCGGGCGGGCCCACCGGCAAAGCTCGGGTCGTGGATGCCGCCACCGGCGAGCTCCTTCAGAGTTACCCCCTCACCGATCCGCCGACGTTCGTGAACGACGTCGTCGTGAGACGCGACGCCGCATGGTTCACGGACAGCCAGCGCGCGCAGCTCTACAAACTTCCCTTCGGACGAGGCGGCGCACTCCCGGAGCCGGATGCGATCGAGGTCGTCCCCCTGACGGGCGACTGGGTGCAGCAGCCGGGCTTCAACGCCAACGGAATCGCGGAAACCCCCAACCATCGGGCGCTCCTCGTGATCCAGACGTCCACAGGCCTCCTGTTCCGCGTCGATCCAGCGAGCGGCGTCGCCACGGTCGTTGACCTCGGTGGTGTTGAGCTCACCAACGGCGACGGGCTGCTCGTCGTGGGACGCACCCTGTATGTCGTACAGAACCAGCTGAACACCGTCGCCGTTATCCGCCTCAACTCATCAGGAACGAGCGGCGAACTCGTCGATCGACTCACGGACCCCGATTTCCAGGTTCCGACGACGGTAGCGAAGTTCGGCAAGTGGCTCTACCTCCCGAACGCGCGATTCGGCACGCCCCCAACTCCGGAGACGGAGTACTCGGTGGTGCGCATCGATCGGTGATTCCTCGCCTGCGTCCGAGGGGCGGACCCCGCGGGTTCGCGCGACGAGAGACCGGCCGAGTTCAGCTAGCCCGCCACCCGGTAGCGGGGGTAGACGACATTCGAGCTGAAGGTGCGGGTTTCGACGAGTTCGAGATGCTCCCGGCGCTTCCGCTGGCGAAAGAACCGCATGCCACCGCCGACCAGCACCGGGTAGACCTTGGGCCGGTACTCGTCAGCCAGGCCCAATGCAGCCGCCTCGGTGGCGAGCGTCGCGCCACCGATCGCGATGTTGTCGTCCCCCAACGAAGACACACCCATCGAATAGGTCACACGGCGTATTAGAGGTTTTCCTCGGTAACGGTCTTACAGAACTGACGCGCGACTCCCGGTCAACCCAGCCAGCGCCACCATCGGGATGGTTCGGGCTCCTGCACCGGTCCCTCGCCCAGGGCTCGCGCGGCCTCGACGATGTCGTCGGTCGTGAGGGTCATCACGTCGTCACGATCGAGGGCGTCCAGGCTCCGGTTCTCGTCACGTGACAGCCTCAGCGCCTGGCGATTGAGCGCCTGCTCGAAGAGCGTGCGAGCGAAGCGCGCGTTCCCGGAGTCCTCGCCGGCGTGAAGGCCTGCCAGAATGCGGCGCAGCATCTGCTCCGCGCCGGGCTCCAGTGCATACTCGTGCTGCGCCAGCATCCGGTTGAAGATCGCCTCGAGCGCGTCGAGCGAGTAGTCAGGGAAGGTGATTTCGCGTGCGAACCGGGAGCGCAGACCGGGGTTCGAGAGCAGGAACGACTCCATCAGCCGCGGATAGCCGGCCACAATAACCACCAGGCGGTGACGGTGATCCTCCATCCGCTTGAGCAGGATCTCGATCGCCTCGGGGCCGAAGTCCATCCGGCCGTCCTCCGGAGCGAGAGCGTAGGCCTCGTCGATGAACAAAACGCCATCAAGCGCCCGCCGGATCACCCGGTCGGTCTTGATTGCGGTCGCGCCGACGTACTGCCCGACCAGGCCTGACCGGTCGACCTCCACCAGGTGTCCCTTTTGCAGCAGGCCGACCGCACGGTACATCTCGGCCAGGAGCCGCGCCACTGTGGTCTTGCCGGTGCCTGGATTTCCGAGGAACACCAGGTGCTGTGACGTAGCCACTTCAGGCAGGCCGTGCTCCTTGCGGCGGGCCTGGACTTGAAGTAATGCGACGAGCGCCCGCACCTGTTCCTTCACGGTCTCCAGCCCGACCAGCGCGTCGAGTTCGGCCTGCACCTCTTCGAGCGGCCGGGCCGGCCCCGGTCGCCCGCCGAAGAGATCGCCCACCAGGTCATCTACCCGTTCCGAACCCGGCAGCTTGATTTGCTCAGCCAGATGGCCGAGGGTCTCGCGCAGCTCGTCGAGCGGATTGCGTTTGGCAGCCATACGTTTCTCCTGTGGCGATTGTTCGGCGGCGAGCGAGAAATTTGCGGTGGATCGATGTGCTGGCCGGCATGGCTTGCGGTGAAGACGACGTTGGCACGGGCGTCGTTTCCTTCAGCGTAAGGCCGTGGGAGTGGAATGTGAATCGCCCTGGGATAAGTCGAGCGCAGCCAGCTGCAACCGCGACCGGAAGTAACGGCAAACGCCCCGTAGCTTCAAGCCACGGGGCGTTCCTCGATACAACAGCGGCTTCTGTCCGCCGGGAGAGCGTGCTTAGACGTTGAACCGGAATTCCACCACGTCACCGTCAGCCATGACGTAGTCCTTGCCCTCCATACGGGCTTTGCCTTTGGCGCGAGCCTCCGCAACGGAACCGGTCTCCACGAGGTCCTCGAAGGAGATGATCTCAGCTTTGATGAAGCCGCGCTCGAAGTCGGTGTGGATGACACCGGCCGCCTGGGGCGCCTTCGCACCCTTCGGGATCGTCCACGCGCGGGTCTCCTTGGGGCCTGCCGTGAGGTAGGTCTGCAGGCCGAGCGTGTCGAAGCCGATGCGCGCCAGCTGGTTCAGGCCGGACTCGGTCTGGCCGGTCGAAGCCAGAAGCTCAGCGGCATCCTCGGCGTCGAGGTCGATCAGCTCGGATTCAAGCTTGGCGTCGAGGAAGATCGCCTTCGCCGGTGCGACGAGCGCGGCCAGTTCGGCGAGCTTCACGTCGTCCTGCAGGACACCCTCGTCGATGTTGAAGACATAGATGAACGGCTTCGAGGTGAGCAGACCGAGTTCACGGATCGGCTCGAGGTCGAGCCCCGAACTCGACAGCGGCTTTCCGGTGTCGAGGTACGCCTTCGCGGCTTCGGCTGTGGTCAGCACGATCGGGTCAAGCTTCTTACCCTTGACCTCTTTCTCGAAACGCGATTGCGCCTTCTCGAGGGTCTCCAGGTCAGCGAGGATCAGCTCGGTGTTGATGGTCTCCATGTCGCCGGCTGGATTGACGGCACCGTCGACGTGGACCACGTCTTCATCGGAGAATCCGCGGACGACCTGGGCGATGGCATCCGCTTCTCGGATGTTGGCGAGGAACTTGTTGCCGAGTCCCTCCCCCTCGCTGGCACCGCGCACGATGCCGGCGATGTCGACGAACGACACCGCAGCAGGCAGGATGCGGTCACTGCCGAAGATCTCCGCCAGGACGGCGAGACGCGAGTCGGGCAGGTTCACGACACCGATATTCGGCTCGATCGTGGCAAACGGGTAGTTTGCCGCGAGCACCGAGTTCTTGGTGAGCGCGTTGAAAAGAGTTGACTTGCCGACGTTAGGGAGACCGACGATACCGATAGTTAGAGCCACGAGGGTCTATCGTACCGGGCGTACCTCCGAGCCCTTTGCGTCGAACGCGATGTGTGACCCCGGAGCGACGGGAACGGTGCGCACCGGGCGGCTGGTGAGCCAGACACCGGCGATGACAAGCGCGCCGCCGAGGACCTGCACGAGCGTAATCGGTGTTCCCATCGCGAGAGCCATGAGCGCTGTGAACAACGGCATCAGGTTGAGATAGATCCCGGCCCGCCCTGCACCGATCTTCTTCACCGAAATGTTCCACAGCATCAGGCTCAATACCGACGGGAACAGCCCGATGTACAGCACGCCCCACCAGCCGGCGCTGTCAAGGGTGATCGGTCCTCCGACGAGGAGCGTGACCGGGGCGAGGACGATAGCCGCGATGGCCGATTGGAGCGCAGCGGATGTCACGGGCGCCGTTTTCAGCGTCCGTCCGAGGATCGTGTACACGGTCCAGACCATCACCGCGCCGAGCATCCACAATCCACCGACGTTGTACTCGGTAGTGAACACCTCGAGCAGTTTGCCGTCGGTCAGGATGAGGAGCACGCCGAGGAGCGACGTGACCAGCCCGAGGCTGCTGGTACGTCGTATCCGTTCCCGAACGAGCAGTGCGGCGACGAGCGCGATGAGGACCGGGTTCGTTGCCCCCACGAGCGCAGCGTTCAACGCCGTGGTGTGAGCGAGCGCCTGGTAGCTGAACAGACAGAAGGCGATGAGGCCGAGGGCTGCCTGCACGAGGTGCATCGGCCACTCGCGGAGCGCAGCGTGCCAGTCCGGTTTCTCGAGCAGGACGGCGAGCACGACGAGGAACGGAGTTGCGATCGCCCAGCGGATCGCGGTGAGCTGGAGCGGGCTGATACCGCCGGCGAGGAGGTTGCCGACGACGTAATTGCCCGACCAGAACAGGTTCGCCAACACGAGGAACAGGTACACGCGCCACGAAGCCATTGATCGATCGTATCGACATTCGGGCAGGTGCAGGCTCCTGCGCCGCCTGCCTTCCTGTTCCTGTCAGTGGTCGCTGTCACACTGAAGCCATGGACCCTCTCCTGACCCTTCTGCTCGGTGTTTTCCTCGGCGCTCTGGTCGGTGCCCTGGCCACGCTTGTCGTCGTTCGGCGGCGGCAGCCGGGGTCGGATGCCGTCGACCCGGTGGTCGAAGCCCGGCACGAATCCGAGCTGGCGCGGGTCCGCGCGACGGAGGCCGAGCGGCATGCCCAGCTTGCCGAGCTCCTGGCGCGCGCAGAAACTCGGGCCGATGCCCTCCAGGATCGGATCGACGCCCAGCGCGATCAGTACCAGGACCTTGTGGAGCGGCACCGCCGTGAACGTGAGGACGAGGCCGAGCGCGCCCGATCGGAAAGCCGCGTGCTGCAGGCATTGGCGCCCGTCCGCGAGAGCCTCCAGGAGATGCAGCAGAAGGTCACGGAGCTCGAGACGCAGCGCAGCAGGCAGCACGGGGAACTGGCGCAACAGCTGCGAAGCGCGACCGAATCGGAGGAGAGGCTCCGATCGACGGCGGAGTCGCTGGCGGCCGCCCTCAACAACAACTCGACCCGCGGCGTGTGGGGCGAAACACAGTTGCGCAGCGTCGTCGAAGCGGCCGGGCTGCTCGAACGGGTGAACTTCGACGTTCAGTCGAGTATTACGACCGACAACGGTGCAGGACGCCCAGACATGGTCGTCTACCTCCCCGGCGGCAAGAGCATCGCGGTCGACGCGAAGGTTCCGTTCAGTTCGTACATCGAGGCGAGCGCGATCCCGCTGACGTCATCCGAACCGGAGCTCGCCCGCCGCGCCCAGCTGATGAAGGCGCATGTGAAGGCCGTTCGTGATCACATTCTTACGCTGGGCAGCAAAACGTACTGGGACGGCCTCGACGCCAGCCCCGAAATGGTCATCGCTTTCATTCCGAGCGAGTCCCTGGTTTCGAGTGCCCTCGAGGCCGACCCCACCATCATGGAGTTCGCGTTCAGCAAACGCGTCGCGCTCTCCTCCCCCGTGACGCTGTGGTCGGTACTGAAGACGGTGGCGTTCAGCTGGCAACAGGATGTCGTCTCACAGGAGGCGAAGACCCTTTTCGATCTCAGCCGCGAACTCTACGGTCGACTCGCCACCATGGCCGGGCACATCGACAAGCTCGGCCGGTCGGTAAAGGCGACGGTGACCGACTACAACCGCTTCGTGGGTTCGCTGGAACGGCAGGTGCTGCCGTCGGCACGCAAGCTCAACGTACTGGATGAGTCGAAGACGATCCCGGCGCTGCTTCCCTTGGAAGACAGCGCACGCGACCTGGCAGCGGTCGAGATGGTCACCGCGTTGGACGATGGAGAAGTGTCAGTGCGCGGCACCCTTGAAGCAGGTGCCCTCGGAGCGGAGAGCGCCGTCCCCCAGGACGTCCGCGACCGGGCCGACGCCGACGCGCTGCCGAACGTGGACCGGTCCGCCTAGAGCCACTTCTCGGCGAGGTGGTCCGCTCCAATGCGCCGGATGGTGCCTGACTTCGATCGAAGCACAACGCTCTCGGTCCTGATGATCGGGCCGATGCGACGCACACCAGCGACGAGGCCACCGTCGGTGACGCCCGTGGCCACAAAGAAGGTGTTGTCGCTGTTGACGAGTTCGTTCGCTTCGTAGACGTAATCCATCTTGAGCCCGGCGTCGATCCCCTTCTGGCGTTCGACGTCGTCCTTGGGTGCCATGATGCCCTGGATGAGCCCGCCCAACGCCTTCACGGCGCACGCGGTCACGATCCCCTCCGGGCTGCCGCCGATGCCGACACACATGTCGATCCGCGTCTCGTAACGGGCAGCGTTGATGCCACCGGCCACATCGCCGTCCAGCATCAAACGTGTTCCAGCACCGGCCGCACGCACCTCCTCGATCAGCTGGGCATGGCGCGGGCGGTCGAGGATGGCGATCGTCATGTCACCGACGTTCTTCCCCTTGGCCTTGGCCAGGGCACGGATGTTCTCGCCGATCGGCTTGCGGATGTCCACGACGCCGACGCCCTCAGGTCCGGTGACGATCTTGTCCATGTAGAAGACACTGGATGCGTCGAGCATCGTTCCCCGGTCGGAGACCGCGATCACGGAGAGCGCGTTCTGCCGTCCGGCCGCGGTGAGGCTTGTGCCGTCGATCGGGTCGACGGCGATGTCGCAGGCGGGGCCACGTCCGTTGCCGACACGCTCTCCGTTGTACAGCATCGGTGCTTCGTCCTTCTCACCCTCACCGATCACGACGACGCCGTCGAAGTTCACCGTGCCGAGGAAGGCCCGCATGGCATCGACCGCGGCACCATCGGCGGCGAGTTTGTCGCCCCGGCCGATGTACGGCGTCGCGCGGATCGCTGCAGCCTCGGTCGCCCGCACCAGCTCGAGAGCGAGGTTGCGGTCCGGATGAGCGAGGAGGGAAGAGGTGTCTGGGGTCACAATGGTCCTTAATCGGAAACGTTGGCGGTTGCGATGGCGGGTTCGCTGTGGACCCGTCCAGCCTACCGGCGCGAGAAGGCCCCGGCCATTTCGAAGCACGGAGTGCGCTCCGGACCAGCGATGTCGAAGCGCCCGGCGCCGCCTACCGTGCGGTACGAGCGGTCGTGCGCCGAACCATGATCCCGGGACCTGCGCTCCAGGACGAGGTGACGACGTGCGACGCGTCGACCCTCACGCCGGGCAGCACCCGGTCGGGCTCGATCCGGCAGTCAGTGATGGCGGTGAGGAACAGCCAGGCATCGCCCGAGCACAGGTCGGCGAGCGTCAGAACACGGTCCGTGTCGAAGCCGGCCAGACGTACCCGTTGGGCCTCGTTGCGGCGCTGTGGCGCCAGGCGGGTCTCCATGTGGCCGCCGAGCG
The DNA here is from genome assembly GCF_025464835.1 of Mycetocola sp. Taxonomy (GTDB): domain Bacteria; phylum Actinomycetota; class Actinomycetes; order Actinomycetales; family Microbacteriaceae; genus Mycetocola_A. Next base: position 26,384 of record NZ_JAODMP010000030.1, read on the forward strand.
CGCGAACGGCCGCAGCCGTGAGGATGCCCTCAGGTGCTCCCCCGATGCCGACGAGGAGATCGACGGCCGTGCCCCGCTGTGCCGCCAGCAGGCAGCGCTCGACATCTCCATCGGCGAAGAGGTCGACCCTCGCACCGGCAGCGCGGGCAGCTGCCACGAAAGTGGCGTTCCGGGGCCGGTCCTGGACCGCAACGACGAGATCCGACACGGCCGCACCGCGCGCATCGGCGAGCCGTTCCAGGTTCTCAGCGAGAGGCGCGGCGAGTCGGAGCGACGCGCCGGAGGCATCCGTCACCAGCTTCTCCATGTAGTGAGCGGGCCCGATGTCATACAGCGTGCCGCGTGCAGCCACGGCAAGAACAGCGACCGAACCCGGGGAGTTCTCGGCTGCCAGCCGAGTGCCGTCCACAGGGTCGACGGCGATGTCGACGGCGGGTCCGTTGCCGGTGCCGAATCGTTCCCCGATGTGAAGCATCGGGGCTTCGTCTTTCTCGCCTTCACCGACGAGCACAAGTCCGTCGACCTCGATGCCTGCGAGGGCGTCCCGCAACGCGACCACGGCGACCCTGTCCACGTCATGCTTGTTCCCCGAACCGAGAAGGTCCACGGTCGCGATCGCCGCAATCCGTGTGGCGCGGGCGAAGCCCTCGAGGACGTCTGCAGGAAGGCTGGGTACGGTCACGGTTCCATCCTGCCTTGTTCCCGGGAATCGGCCGGCCAGGGGCCGCTCGCTACACTGATTGGCGAAGACATCCATCTCGTCAAGGAGAAGCCATGCCCGTCGCAACCCCAGAGCAATACGCAGAAATGCTCGACACCGCAAAGGCGAAGGGTTTCGCCTATCCCGCTTTCAACGTGTCGAGCTCACAGACCATCAATGCTGTACTCCAGGGACTGACCGAGGCCGGCTCAGACGGGATCATCCAGGTCACGACCGGTGGCGCCGACTACTTCGCCGGTCACACCGTGAAGAACCGCGCAGCCGGCGCCATCGCCTTCGCGAAGTTCGCCACCGAGGTTGCGAAGAACTACCCCATCACCGTCGCATTGCACACCGACCACTGCCCGAAGGACGCCCTCGACGGCTTCGTGATGCCGCTCATCGCCGCGTCCGAAGAAGAGGTCAAGGCGGGTCGCAACCCGTTGTTCCAGTCGCACATGTGGGACGGGTCGGCGGTTCCACTCGACGAGAACCTCGAGATCGCGAAGGACATGATCAAGCGCACCCGTGCCATCAACGCCATCCTCGAGGTCGAAATCGGCGTCGTCGGCGGCGAGGAAGACGGTGTCAGCCACGACATCAACGAGCACCTCTACACGACCCTCGATGACGCGATCGCCACGGTCGAAGCCCTCGGTCTGGGCGACAAGGGCCGTTACATGGCCGCGCTGACCTTCGGCAATGTGCACGGTGTGTACAAACCGGGCAACGTCAAGCTCAAGCCGGAGCTCCTCAAGGAAATCCAGGACGGCATCGCCGCGAAGTACGGCACCAGCGCCAAGCCCCTCGACCTCGTCTTCCATGGCGGTTCTGGCTCGACCGACGCCGAGATCGCCGAGGCCGTCGCGAACGGTGTCGTCAAGATGAACATCGACACGGACACGCAGTACGCGTACACCCGCGCGATCGCCGACTACATGCTCAAGAACTACGACGGCGTGCTGAAGGTCGACGGCGAAGTGGGAAACAAGAAGCTGTACGACCCCCGCGCCTGGGGCAAGGTCGCCGAATCCGCGATGGCCGCCCGCGTGGTCGAGTCGACCCGCCAGCTCGGCTCAGCCGGACACTCGCGCGGATAACCGACGGCATGACGAAAGACGGATGCCCCGACCTGCATGGTCGGGGCATCCGTCTTTTTCGTTACGGCGAGATTTCAGCAGTCAGTTCACCCGATTGACGTAGTCGGTGAAAGCCGGGTCTCCTGCCATGGCGAACGCGATGCAGGCGAACACGGCGATGTTGGCGATCACGCCGAAGACGAGCGGGATCCACCAGGCGACCCTGCCCAGGCGCAAGGCGCGGAGGGAAAGCCAGAGAGCGAATCCCCAGAGCGCCACCGAGATGACAAGGGCGGTCCAACCCAGCGCCGAGCCCAGGGCCGTTGAGGTGTAATTCCCGAGATCGAGCTGGGCGAAGGCGGTGTCGATCGACTTCGGCAGGTCCAGCAGAGCTGGCACTGACAGCAGAATCGTCATCAGCCCGATCCCGAGCAGGATCATGGTTGCCAGGCGGTCGGTCGTCGCCCGCTTGCTCGGGGCCTCAGGCGTCGGCCCACCCTGGACGCTGATGTGGCTGGTCGGGGACTGCTGCGACTCGACAGGCATAGATTCTGTGTCGTCGAGAGGGACCTTGATCGCCTTGCGCTGTTGCTCGGGGGTGGCGTATTCGCCGAACTGCGGGCGCGGCCGCTGCATGTCGCTCACGGTCGGCTCCGTCCGTCGGACGACCGGTTTGCGTTGGCGCCCTTCAGGCTGGTGCGAAGTTCCTTCGGCAGCGAGAAAATCAGGTCTTCCTCGGCCGTTTTCACCTCATGCACGTCGCGGTAGCCGGCCGATGCGAGGCTTTCGAGGACTTCGGTCACGAGTACCTCCGGCACGGATGCTCCGCTGGTTACGCCGACGGTTTCGACACCGTCGACCCACTCCTGCTTGATCTCGCTCGCATAGTCCACCCGGTATGCTGCCTTCGCGCCGTACTCGAGGGCGACCTCGACAAGGCGAACAGAGTTGGATGAGTTCGCCGATCCGACCACGATGACGAGGTCGGCGTCCTTCGCGACCTTCTTGATCGCGACCTGGCGGTTCTGGGTGGCGTAGCAGATGTCATCGCTGGGCGGATCCTGCAGGTTCGGGAACCGCGTCCGCAGGCGGCGGACGGTTTCCATCGTCTCGTCGACGCTGAGCGTCGTCTGTGACAGCCAGACCACCTTGTTCGGGTCCTTCACCTGCACGGTGTCTGCTTCGTCCGGGCTGCCGACGAGCGTCGTGTGCTCGGGTGCTTCACCGGCTGTGCCTTCGACTTCCTCATGGCCTTCGTGTCCGATGAGAAGGATCTCGAAGTCGTCGCGGGCGAAGCGCACGGCTTCACGGTGCACCTTGGTGACCAGAGGGCAGGTGGCGTCGATGGCCTGCAGCCCTCGGTCCGCCGCCGCGTTCACCACGGCGGGTGAAACGCCGTGAGCGCTGAAGACGATGTGGGCGCCAGGCGGAACCTCGTCGACCTCCTCAACGAAGATCGCGCCCTTCGACTCGAGCTCCGACACCACGTGGATGTTGTGCACGATCTGCTTACGCACGTAGACCGGCGAACCGTACTGCTCCAAAGCCTTCTCGACGGCGATGACGGCACGGTCAACACCGGCGCAGTAGCCACGGGGCGCAGCCAACAGCACCCGCTTATGTCCGACCACCGGGGTATCCTTGAGCCTCGAACGCACGCCGGGGATTCTCGGCATGGGCAGGCTGATTGTTGCGTCACTCACGTGCCAATTCTAGGCCGCTGCCTCTGTGCGAGTGCTGGACGACCACAAGGAGAGCCAACGGATGCCGGATTCGCCCGCCACAGCAGAGAATCCGTGGCCCGTCGGACTGCTCGGCGTCAAGATCCGTGACTACATCGACCGTCTCGGATCCGTCTGGGTCGAAGGCGAGCTTGCCCAGTGGGGAACCTCCGCCGGCAACGTCTACGGCAAGCTCAAGGACCTCAACCAGGACGCCACGGTGAGTTTCACCATCTGGTCATCGGTGAAGGCCCGCATCCCGGCGGATCTCAAGCACGGCGACCGTGTCGTCGCGCTCGTCAAACCCAACTACTGGGTCAAGGGTGGCACCCTGACCATGCAGGTGCTGCAGATGAAGCACGTCGGTCTCGGCGACCTTCTCGAGCGGCTCGAACGCCTCCGCACCCAGCTCACCGGCGAGGGGCTGTTCGAACTCTCCCGCAAGAAGCGGCTGCCTTTCCTGCCCCACTGCATCGGGCTCATCACCGGCAAGGACTCCGACGCCGAGAAAGACGTCCTCCGCAACGCCCAGCTGCGCTGGCCGGCGGTCGACTTCCGCATCGTCCACGCCGCAGTGCAGGGCGACCGGACCGTGCCCGAGGTGATCTCGGCGATCCAACGACTCGACGCCGACCCCGCCGTCGACGTGATCATCGTCGCGCGGGGCGGTGGCGACTTCCAGAACCTCCTCGGCTTCAGCGACGAGCGGCTGGTCCGCGCCGCAGCCGCCTGCAGCACCCCCCTCGTCAGCGCCATCGGCCACGAAGCCGACCGGCCGCTCCTCGACGACGTCGCGGACCTGCGTGCGTCCACGCCGACGGATGCCGCCAAGCGTGTGGTCCCGGATGTCACCGAGGAACTGTCCCGCGTGCAGCAGGCCAGGGCACGGCTCGGCACCCGGCTCGCCACGTACCTCCACACCGAGACGGCCGGGATCGGGCAGCTGCGGTCGCGGCCTGCCCTGGCCTCTGCCTCCTGGATTGTCGACATGCGATCCGAGGAACTCACGCGGTACGTCGCCCGTGGTACCGAACTGGTCGAACGCATGCTCGAGCAGTCGACTCGCCAGATCGACGACCTGCGTTCACATCTCCGGGCACTGTCGCCGCAACGCACCCTCGACCGCGGTTACGCCATCGCCCAGGGCCTCGACGGGCACGTCCTCCGTTCAGCCCCTGACGCCCCCGCCGGCACCGAGTTCACCCTCACACTCGCGACCGGCCGGATCGCTGCGCACTCCGACGGCCCGACGGATGAGGCATTCGCCGACCCCAGATAGGATTGGACCATGCAAGAAACCCGCGAGGTCTCCACCCTCAGCTACGAAGACGCACGGGATGAACTCATCCGCGTCGTCTCCGAACTCGAGCAGGGAGCACCGACCCTCGAGCAGTCGCTCGCCCTTTGGGAACGCGGCGAAGCCCTTGCTCGACGCTGCGAGGACTGGTTGATCGGAGCGAAGGCCCGGCTCGATGCCGCACGCGCAGCCACCCCGTCGACTCAGGCGCAGCCAGCCGAATGAGTTCCCCCCGTCGCCAGCCGCGAGTCGTCGCTGAGCTTGGCCGCCCCGAAACTCCCGAGGAGATGGCCGAGCGCAAGGCCGAGAACTCCCGCAATTACCGCAAACGCAAGACGGTCAACAACCTTGTCTATTCCCTGCTGGTCTGCGTCGGGCTCGTCCTGGTCATCGCTCTTGCCGTGCCGCGAGCCGACAACTCGCTCGTGCCGGAGGTCAATTACGATGCCGTCGCCACCCAGGCGCAGACCTCGTCGGACCACATCCTCGCGAACCCTGATCTGCCAGGCAGCTGGAGTTCGAACCGCGCCGAGACCGACAGGACCGGCGGCGTGTCCTCCTGGAACATCGGCCTGATCACTCCGTCGAATGAGTACATCGGCATCACACAGGGCTTCGACGCCAATGAGACCTGGGTGTCCCAGCAACTACGCCAGACCACGGCATCGTCGACGGTCACCATCGACGGGGTGGAATGGACGGTCTATGACAATCGGGCCCGTGACGACGTCGGTAACGTGGAATACGCCCTGACCACCGAGTCAGGCGCCTCCACCTTCATCGTGTTCGGAACGGCCCAGGACGGCGAGTTCCGCACCGTGGCATCCGCTCTTGCCGGCCAGGTGCTCGCCAACCAGACGGAGAGGAACGAATAATGCCCACTTCACGCCCAAGCAAGGCATGGTCGGTCATGATGCGGGGGAACGCCCGGTTCGTTGCCGGCGAGCCACGCCATCCACGCCAGGATGTCGAACGCCGCGAGTCCCTCGCTCACAACCAGCAGCCAGACGTAGTCCTGTTCGGCTGCTCCGATTCGCGCCTCGCCGCGGAGATCATCTTCGACAAGGGGCTCGGCGACCTGTTCGTCGTACGCAACGCCGGTCAGGTCATCTCCGACTCCGTCGTCGGCTCGCTGGAGTACGCCGTCGGCGTCCTGCACGTGCCGCTCATCGTCGTGCTCGGCCACGACCAGTGCGGCGCCGTTCGTGCGGCGA
>NZ_JAODMP010000058.1 GCF_025464835.1 Mycetocola sp.
TTTGGGGCAACTCGAACCTGCGAGTGACGCTTTGGGGCAACTTGATCGTCCCCGAGAAGACTCGAGCGCCGCGGGCTACTTCGTCAGCCCGCGGCGCTTCAGCAGCGGCTCGATGCGAGCGTCGCGACCACGGAACTCACGGTATGCCGCCAGCGGGTCCTTGCCGCCGCCGGCAGCGAGCACGAGGGAACGGAAGCGATCGCCGTTCTGCCTCGTCAACCCGCCGTTCTCGGTGAACCACTCGACGGCATCCGCGTCGAGGACCTCGCTCCAGATGTAGGAGTAGTAGCCGGCGTCGTATCCGCCTGAGAAGGTGTGCGCGAAATAGGTGCTCGAGTACCGCGTCGGCACCGCGGGGTTGTCGAGCCCTGCTTCGGCCAGGGCGTTACTCTCAAACGCCGCGACATCCTCGACGACCGTATCCGACCCGATTCGGTGCCAGGCTTGGTCGAGTATGGCCGCAGCCAGATATTCGCTGGTGAGGAATCCCTCATTGAACGACGTGGACCGGCGGATGTTGTCGACGAGGGTCTGTGGCATCCGCTCCCCGGTCTCATGGTGTACCGCGTAGTTGGCGAGGACCTCAGGCCACAGCATCCACATCTCATTCACCTGGCTCGGGAACTCGACGAAGTCGCGGTGCACATTCGTCCCGGCGAACCGTGGATAGTCGACCCTTGCGAAGAGGCCATGCAGGGCGTGACCGAACTCGTGGAAGAACGTTCGCACCTCGTCGAAGCTCAGCAGGGTCGGCAGACCGGGCGCCGGCTTCGGAACGTTGAGGTTGTTCACCACGACGGTGGGCTGGTCGAGCAGTGTGTTCTGAGCGATCAGCGGGTTCATCCACGCGCCGCCGCGCTTGGAATCCCGGGTGTGAAGGTCGAGGAGGTAGAGGCCGACGGGGGAGCCGTCCGCTTCGGTCACCTCGAAGACGCGAACCTCCGGATGGTAGGCGACGAGGTCGGTACGCTCCGCGAACCGCACACCGTAGAGCCGTTCAGCGGCGAAGAAGATGCCGTCGAGAAGCACCCGGTCGGCTTCGAAATACGCTCGCATGGCCGCCGTGTCGACGGCGAAGCGGGCAGCGCGCACCTGCTCGGTCAGGAACGCCCAGTCCCAGCTGTGAACGTCATACCGGTCGTCACCTGCATCCACGAGTGCCTGGAGGTCGGCCTGCTCGGTCCGGGCGTTACCTGCTGCGGCCGGTGCGAGCGAGCCGAGCATGCGTGCGACGCTCTCCGGGTTCCCCGCCGTCTCGTCTGCCGTCACGAACGCGGCGTGCGAGTCGAAGCCGAGCAGTTCTGCTCGCTCCGCCCGCAGCCGGGTGATCTCGAGCACAAGGCTCCGGTTGTCGTGATCCCCACCACGGATGCCGCGGGACCGGGACGCGCGCATGATCCGTTCCCGAACATCCCGTCGTTTCAGGCTGGCGAGGGCCGGGTGTCCCGTCGGAAGTACCAGTGTGAGCAGGTAACTGCCGTCAAGGCCGCGATCCAGCGCCGCCTGCGCCGCTGTTGAGATCTCGCCCTCGCTGAGCCCATCGAGTTCCGCCACGTCCTCGACCACGACGGCCAGGTCGTTGGTGTCAGCCAGCAGGTTCTTCTCGAACCGAGTCGTCAACGTCGAAAGGGTGCTGTTCAGAGCGCGGAGCGTCTCTTTGTCTTGCTCGCTGAGGCCGGCGCCGGAAAGGGTGAACTGGGTGTGGTACCGCTCCACGAGATATCGGGCCTGCGTGTCGAGTGCGAGCTCGTCGAGCCGATCATGCACCGAGGAGATGCGGGCGTACAGCGCCGGGTGCAGCCGGATCGCGTCGGAGTGCGCCGCGAGCAACGGGGCGATGTGCTCCTCGAGTGCCAAGGTCACCGGGTTCGAGTCCGCCGAGCTCTTGTTGAAGAACACGTTACCGACCCGTTCCAGCGTCTGGCCGGAACGCTCAAGGGCGAGGATGGTGTTCTCGAATGTGGCGGCATCCGTCGTCGTGACGACCGCCTCGATTTCTGCGAGCTGCTCGGTCATGCCCTGCTCGAAGGCGGGGCGATAGTGTTCGTCGCGGATGTCGGCGAACGGCGGCAGCTGGTACGGCAGCGTGCTTGGAACGAGGAACGGGTTCAGCGACTCTGGCATGTCCCAACCCTAGGGCCGACATGTGTACCGAGTCTCTCCGGGCGCACCCATAAGGTTGAGTCATGGCTAACTCTGAGCGCTATACGCTGGGGCATCACGAGAGCGTTCTCCGTACCCACAGTTGGCGCACCGTCGACAATTCAGCGGCATACCTGGCACCCCACCTGACCCGTGGCTCTTCGGTGCTCGATGTCGGTAGCGGCCCAGGCACGATCACGATCGACATCGCCCAGCGGGTCTTCCCCGGCAATGTCATCGGGATGGATGCCTCCGCCGACGTCTGCGTTCAGGCGTCAACGCTCGCCCGCGACAGCGACGTGCTCAACGTCGACTTCGTTGCCGGAGACGCGTACGCGCTCGACTACCCCGACGACACCTTCGACATCGTCCACGCCCACCAGGTGCTCCAGCACGTCGGCGACCCGGTCGCGGTATTGCGGGAGATGCGTCGCGTGGTGAAACCCGGCGGCATCGTCGCCGCCCGTGACGTCATCTACGGCGCAGCGTCATGGTATCCGCTGCTGCCGGGGCTCGACACGTGGATGCGCGTGTACCAGTCCGTCGCCAGGTCCAACGCCGGAGAGCCCGACGCGGGTCGCTCGCTGAAAGCGTGGGCGCGTGACGCCGGTTTCTCCGACGTGGAGAGCACCGCTTCGATCTGGTGCTTCTCCACCGACGACGACCGGGATTGGTGGGGAAGCGCGTGGGCGGTTCGCGCGCTCGAATCGAGCTTCGCACCGCAGTCGCTCGAGACCGGCGCGGCTACCCAGGTCGACCTGGAGGAAATCTCCTCGGCGTGGACCGCGTGGGTCGCCGATCCGCGCGGCTGGTACGCGATGCCGCACGGGGAGATCCTGGCACGCAAGTAGCGAAACGGATGCCGCGCGGGCCGCTGGCAGGGTGGGCCAGCCGGCGGTTAGTCCTCTTCGTCGTCGGGAAGACCGGCGTCGTGCTGGCGGATCGTCGCGCTGTCGGTCACGTCGTTGTAGGAGATGATGGTGCCGTCATCGAGCTCGAGAACCGGTCGACGCTCCAGCCAGGTGAGCGTCCAGCGCCATTGGCGGGCGTCGACGTCGTCGGCACGCAGTTCGTCCTCAACCGTCCGTACCGCCGCCACCACGACATCCGGGAGGGCGGCCGGAGGCGCCTCGCCGACGGTCCATCTCGTACCGAGTTGCATGGCGCGTCAGACGGTCAGGTCGTAGGTGACCCAGTTGGTGCGGTCGGCGACTTTGTCGTAGAGCACCTGCGCTTCGTCGTTGTCCGGCGCGGTGATCCACCGGACGATGCCCGATCGCTGGGCGCGGGCGATCTCAGTCACCCGCTCGATCAGTGCGGTCGCTATGCCGTTCCCTCGAGCATCCGGTGTGACGAACAGATCGTCGATGAAGACTCCGGTGCCGCCGGCCAGCGGGCGGGCGAAGGTGCGGTAGTGGGCGAGGCCGACCAACGTGCCGTCCTCGTTCTGGGCGACAAGAGCCGACAGTCCATGAGTCTTCTCGGTGATCCAGCTCCACACGAGCAACGCTTTCTCATCGGGCACCGGTGTGCCGTAGAAGTTGCCGTAGTCGGCGAACAGGGGCAGCCAGTTGAAGAAGTCGCGGTCTCGGGTGCTGCGAATCTCAAACGTCATGGTTTCTCCTCAACTATGGTTCGACGTAGGGGCGTCGACCGGGGCGAAGTTCACTCCGGTGACGGATAATTCGTCTCCCGAGGTGAAACTGAGTGTAACGATACGACCTACCGCCTTGAGATCCCCTTCTGCGAGGGTCAAAAGAGCGATCTGTTCCGCCGTTCCGGTGAGAGTCGCCTCGGTGAGGGTGGCTTTCTGCGACGCCTTCGCGTCGGTCTTGGCGCGACGGATGCTGGTGAGCGCCTGCCCGGTGAGGACCAGGAGCTCCGGGTTTCCGGCGCCGGTCAGCTCATCACCGGTCGGCCAGGCCGCGGCGTGCACGGATCCTTCGTTCCACCAAGACCACGATTCGTCGGCTGCGAACGGGATGAAGGGAGCGAAAAGTCGAAGCAGGACGCTGAGGGCCTCACGCAGCGCAGCGACGGCAGAAGCCTGGCCGGGGTGCTCCGCGTCATAGGCGCGTTCCTTCACGAGCTCGAGGTAGTCGTCGCAGAACGTCCAGAAGAACGACTCCGTGGTCTCGAGTGCGCGAGCGTGGTCGTACGCTTCGAAGGCTGCAGTGGCGTCGGCGACGACCGTGCGCAGCGTGGCGAGCATGCTCAGGTCGACAGGCTCGGTCACCGAGGCATCCGCCGCGGACTCGAAACTGAGGATGAACTTCGACGCGTTGAGCACCTTGATGGCGAGGCGCCGCCCGATCTTGATCTGGGTCGGGTTCTGCGGGTCGAAGCCGGCATCCGTGCCCAGCCGCGAAGAGGCTGCCCAGTATCGGACGGCATCCGAACCGTGCTTCTCGAGGATGTCCGCCGGGGTGACGACGTTGCCCTTCGATTTCGACATCTTCTTGCGGTCGGGGTCGAGGATCCAGCCCGAGAGAGCGGCATGCTCCCAGGGCTTCTCGTTGTACTCCAGCGCGGAGCGCAGCATGGTCGAGAACAACCAGGTGCGGATGATGTCCTGGCCCTGGGGACGCATGGAGTACGGGAAGACGAGGTTCCACAGTTCGGGATCCCGTTCCCAGCCGCCCGCGAGTTGCGGGGTCAGCGACGATGTGGCCCAGGTGTCCATGATGTCGAGTTCACCGACGAAACCGCCGGCAACGTTGCGCTGCGACTCGTCGTAGCCGGGGGCGGCATCGCTCGACGGGTCGACCGGCAGCGTAGCGGCATCCGGGAGAATCGGGGATTCGTAGATCGGTTCGCCGTGGCCATCGAGCGGGTACCAGAGCGGGATCGGCACACCGAAGAAGCGCTGCCGGGAGATCAGCCAGTCGCCCGTGAGGCCACCGACCCAGTTCTCGTAACGCACGCGCATGAAGTCCGGGTGCCACTGGAGCTCTTTGCCCAGTTCGATCAGCCGAGCGCGGAGTTGCTCGTCACGCGCGCCGTTCTTGATGTACCACTGGCGGGTCGACACGATCTCGAGTGGCTTGTCGCCCTTCTCGAAGAACTTCACCTGGTGCGTCGTCGGCTTGGGGTCCCCAATGAGATCGCCGGAGTCTGTGAGCAACTGCACGACGGCCTGCTTGGCGCTGAACACGGTCTTGCCGGCCAATTCGCGGTAGGCGGCCAGTCCGGACTCGGAAGTGATCACATCCGGTGCTTCGTGGATGATGCGCCCGTCGCGACCCATGATCGTCCGGTTCGGCAGATCGAGCTCACGCCACCAGACCACGTCAGTGACGTCGCCGAACGTACAGATCATGGCGATTCCGGCACCCTTGTCCGGCTGTGCCAGGTGGTGGGCGAGCACGGGAACCTCGACGCCGAACAGCGGAGTCGTCACCGTGGTGCCGAAGTAGGGCTGAAAGCGCTCGTCATCGGGATGGGCGACGAGGGCGACACAGGCGGGAAGCAACTCGGGCCGGGTGGTCTCGATCTCGATCGTGCCGCCGTCGGGCTTGGCGAAGGCGAGACGGTGATAGGAGGCTTTCTGTTCCTTGTCTTCGAGTTCGGCCTGGGCGACCGCGGTACGGAAGGTGATGTCCCACAGGGTCGGCGCCATGGCCTGGTAGGCCTCACCGCGCTCGAGGTTCCGAAGGAAGGCGAGCTGGCTCGCCCGGATCGAGTCGTCTCCGATGGTGCGGTACGACTGCGACCAGTCGACCGACAGGCCCAGAGTGCGCCACAGGGCTTCGAACTGCTTCTCGTCCTCGGCGGTGAGGCGTTCGCACAGCTCGATGAAGTTGCGGCGCGAGATGGGCTTCTGGTCTGCGGCTTTGGAGCTCTTGCCGTCTCCGCCCTCGAATGGAGGAACGAAGTCGGTGTCGTAGGGGAGCGTGGGATCGCAGCGCACACCGTAGTAGTTCTGCACCCGGCGTTCGGTGGGCAGGCCGTTGTCGTCCCAGCCCATCGGGTAGAAGACCTGCTTGCCGGTCATCCGCTGGAACCGCGCGACGACATCGGTGTGGGTGTAGCTGAAGACGTGACCGATGTGCAGCGACCCTGAGGCGGTGGGCGGGGGAGTGTCGATGGAGTACACGCAGTCGCGTCCCCCCTCAAGGGCTGCGGAGCGGTTGAACCGGTAGGTGCCCGCATCTTCCCAGACGGGACCCCATTTGGCTTCGAGGCCTTCGAGTGCCGGCTTGTCGGGAACGTGCGCGGTCATGGGGTACTCCGGTTTCGATATAGGCGGCACCGTGTGAACGTGCCTGAGTGTCTGGGGTCCTTCAATCGTAGCGGAGCCGGACGGCACAGAAACCGGGCGGGGCGCGGCTGGGCTGGGGCCCCACCAGGCGCAAGCCCCTGACACCCTGTATGGCGCTCCCTGAACTGCCGCCGTGCAGGGCCGGAATGACAGCGACGACGACACCGCGACCGAGAACGGCGGGCGGCCAGCACCCTCGTGGACTTCCTCGCGGAGGAGATTGACGCATCCGGCTCCTGAGCGTCCTACCGCGGTGCCGCATCCCCAGCGGTCTTCCCGCGCCCGGATCTCTGCGCAGCCGGCAGTGTCGAGCTACGGCGCGAACACGAGCCGCGGGGCGTCGGCCACGAGCCGTTCGGTGTACGGATGCTTCGGGTCCTCGAATACGCTCGCCGCGTCGCCGGTCTCCACGATCCGGCCGTCCTTCATGACGGCGACCCTGTCGCTCATGTGACGGATCACTCCCAGGTCGTGGGAGATGAACAGGTAGCTCAGCCCGCGGTCGGTCTGCAACCTGTCGAGCAGGTCGAGGACCTGCGCCTGGATGGTGACGTCAAGGGCTGACACCGGCTCGTCGCAGACGATCACCTCTGGCCGCGCGGCCAGTGCACGGGCGATCGACACGCGCTGCCGCTGCCCGCCGGAGAGGTGCAACGGCAGGGAACCGGCCACGGCTGCGGGCAGCCCGACGGCGTCGAGCAGCTCCCCGACGCTGGAACGGTCCGCTTCCGGTGCGAGGGCGCTCGCATCGGCGAGGATGCGGCGCACACTCAGTCGCGGGTCGAATGAGCTCAGGCTGTCCTGGTAGATGGCACCGATCCGCCGGCGCACGGGCCGACGGTCGCGTTCACGAAGCTCCGAGAACGGGCCGCCGTCGAGCAGGACGTCTCCGTCGTCCGCTGTCGCCAGGGCGAGGACGAGTCGAGCCACCGTCGTCTTCCCCGACCCGGATTCGCCGACGAGCCCGAGCGTTTCTCCTCGCCGAAGACAGAAGGAGACATCGTCCACAGCGCGGAACCGGCCAGCGGGCGACGGGAACGTCTTCACGAGGCCCCGCGCTTCGAGGACTGCCGGGGCGAGGGCATCCGGCGCTGACGCGACAGCGGGCACCGACGCCCCACCGGGAACGAGCGGGGTGTGACGGGGTTTGTCGGTGGGAACGGCGGCGATCAGGCGACGGGTGTACTCCTCACGTGGTTCGGCGAGAAGTTCCCGCGTGTTCCCCGACTCGACAACACGACCGTCCTTCATCACGAGCACCCGGTCGGCGATGGCGCTCACCACCGCGAGGTCGTGGCTGATGAGCAGGATGCCGGTTCCTCGCGATTTCACGTCGGCGAGCAACTCGAGAATGCGCGCCTGGATTGTGACGTCGAGGGCCGTGGTCGGTTCGTCAGCGATGAGCATCGGCGGGTCGAGCGCGATCGCTGAGGCGATGAGGGCTCTCTGCCGCAGTCCGCCGCTGAGCTCACCCGAACGCTGGTGGATCGCCCGTTCCGGGTCCGGCATGCCGACGCTGGCGAGAAGGCTCAGCACCCGGGTGCGGGCGTCTTCCGCCGACAGGTGCGAATGCAGGCGCACGGCGTCGCCGATCTCCCGGCCGATGGGCCGCAGCGGGTCGAGCGACACGAGAGCGTCCTGCAGAACGAGTCCGATCTGTGAGCCGCGGACAGCGCGCCAGTCGCGCTCGGTCGCTGAACGGAGGTCGCGGCCGGCGAGGCGGAGGCTCGAGGAGGTGACGAGGGACCCCCGGCCGGCGAGGCCGAGGAGGGATCGGGCCGTGACGCTTTTGCCGGACCCGGATTCGCCGACGATCGCGACGCATTCGCCTCGGGCGACCCGGAAGGAGAGGTCTCTGACCACAGCGGTGCCGTCGAAGGAGACGGAGAGCCCGTCGACCTCGAGGAGGTTCTCGTGTGCGTTCATCGCTGTCCTGCCGATCGGCGGGTGAGGCTGCGGCCGAGAACGGTCGTCGCGATCGTGGTGAGCACGATCATCAGACCGGGGAACACGGTCAGCCACCATGCAGTGCCGATGTAGGTCCGCCCCGCTGAGAGCATCGCGCCCCACTCGGCCGCCGGTGGCTGGGCGCCGAGTCCGAGGTAGCTCAGTGCAGCAGCCCACACCACCGCTTGCCCGATGCCGAGGGTTGCGAGCACCAACAGCGGAGCGAGAGCGTTCGGCAGGATGTGCCTGGTGAGGATCCGCCACGGTCCGTGGCCGAGCACACGGGCGGATTCGACGTAGGCCGATGAACGGATGCCCACCAGTTGCCCCCGGATGATCCGCGCGTATCCGGGCGCAGTCGACAAACCGACGGCGAGAGTCGCCGTGACGGGGCCGGGGCCGGCGATCACGATCACCAGCAGGGCGAGCAGCAGGCCGGGGAAAGCGAACAGGACTTCAATGGTGCGGTTCACCGTGAAGTCGAGCACCCGTCCGCCGAAACCGGCGAGCACCCCGAGAACCAGGCCGAGCGCCAGACCGATCGCGGTCGCCGAAACGCCGATCAACAGCGATGTGGAGGTGCCGGCGACAACGCGGCTGTAGATGTCCCGTCCGGATTCGTCGGTTCCGAACCAGTGCTGCAGCGACGGTCCCTGGAAAGCCTCGCGGGCGGCGATCGCGTTCGGGTCGATGGAGGACAGCGCGTTCGGGGCGACCGTCGCGATCAGCAGGAAGAGCACGAAGCCGATGGCCAGGATCTCCCCGGCACTCGGGCGTGCACGTCTGGCTGGGGCGGCGCTCGCCGCCGCCGTCCGCAGGTCCAGTTCGCTCATCGCCCCGCCTCCGCACGGCGCAGCCGAGGGTCGGCCAGCCGTGACGCGGCATCCGTGACGACCGTCATGACGATGTAGACGAGGGCGGCGAGGAGGACGACCCCCGTGACGATGGGCACGTCGCGGAGCGTGACCGCCTGCAGAAGGGTTCGGCCGAGTCCGGGGCGGGCGAAAATCGTCTCGACGACGACGGCGCCCGAGATGAGGTAGCCGAGCGCCCAGCCGGAGAGGCTGATCGCTGGCAGGCTCGCGTGGCGGAGCGCGTGGCGAAGACGGATGCCGCGTTCGCTTTCACCTCTCGCCCTCGCCGAGACGATGAACGGGGCGTCGAGGGTGTCGAGGAGGGTCTCCCGCATCACCTGCGCGAGGAAGCCGGCGAGCGGAATGGCGAGCGTGACAGTGGGGAGCACCAGCCCTGCCGGGCCGCCGGTGGAGACAGGGGGCAGCCAACCGAGGGCGCTGCTGAAGACGGCGATGAGCACCGTGGCAAGCCAGAAGTGAGGGAGTGCCGCACTGGTGAGTTCGATACCCTGGCCGAGCGATGCTGCGAACCGGCTTCCGCGGGTGGACCACAGCGAGAGCACGAGAGCGATCGCCCAGGCCACAGTGAATGCTGCAAGGGCGAGAACGAGCGTTCCCCCGATCTGGGCGGCAAGCAGGTCGGCGACGGGCACCTTGAGCGCATATGACGTGCCGAGGTCGCCGGTCAGCAGCCGGCCGAGCGCGTTCAGATACTGGACGCCCAGTGGCAGGTCAAGGCCGTAGTCCCGCCGGACCTGGTCGAGCGTCTCCTGCGATGCCTGAGAGCCCGGCCCGCCGAGGACGGCTTCGGCGGGGTCGCCGGGAATGAGCCGGATCGCGAAAAACGTGAGAGTCGCGACCGCCCATAGCACGAACACCGACCCGCCCAGGCGGAGGAGGAGCCACCGGGCAGTCCGGAAGCTCCTCGACTGGCCTGCTGGCCTAGTTTCTGCTGAGCCAGGCGTCATAGAACGTCGGCGTCGATACCGTGGGGAGTGCTCGGGCGTCTTTCACCTGGGTGCCGAGGAGGAAGTGGTTCTGCTGGTCGTACAGGGGCAGGATGTGGAAACCCTCGAGGACGATCTTCTGTGCCTGCTCGTACAGGTCTGCACGCGCGTCGGCGTCGGAGATCTCCGACGCTGCGGTCAGCAGGCCGTCGAGCTCCGGGTTGCTCAGCTGCGACAGGTTCGCGAAGTAGCCGCTGGGCGCTGGGGTGATGCCGTCGGAGTGGTACAGGATGCGGAGCACGTCTGGGCCGACCTTCGTGTACGGAGCGCTCACGAGGTCATAGTTGTTCTGGGCGAGTACGCCGTACCAGCTCGACAGGTCGAGCAGGCTGAGGTTCACCTCGAAGCCTGCGGTCTTCGCCGTCGCCTGGATCTGTTCGAAGAGGGACTGCTCGGCGGGGATCGATTGGTTCGTCGACACCGGGAAGTCGAGGGATAGGCGCTCACCGTCTTTCACGCGGTAGCCGTCGGAATCCCGTTCGGTCCAGCCGGCTTCGTCGAGCAGCGCGTTCGCTTCGTCGAGGTCGGTGGTGAAGAGGGACGCGTCGGAGTACGCGGTGCGCTCGACGCTCGACAGCGGCGAGTATGAGCGTTCTGCCGAGCCGAAGAAGAGCGACTCGATGCCGTCGTTGACGTCGACCGCCCGGATGAATGCTTCCCGCACGGCGGCGTCGTTGAACGGCGCCGTACCGGAGTTCAGCTCGATCCGGTTCGACGCCCCCGGCCGTGGTGCGTCAAGGTGGGCGAGGGTCTCAGTCTTCTGCGCTGATGCGATGGTATCGGGCTGGGCGTTGTCGATCACGTCCACCTGACCGGCCTGGAGCGCCGCGTAGCGCGAAGCGGAGTCGGGGAGGAATCGCCACTCGATCGCTTCGAGGTAGGCCTTGCCGTCGTGCTTCGCGTCGGCTGGAGGCGAGTTGTAGTTCTCGTTGCGGACGAGGGAGACATGGTCCTGCTTGACCCATTCGTCGACGACGAACGGACCGGTGCCGATTGGTGCCTGGCAGTTCTCCTCCATGCCGCGGGCGATTCCGGCGGGCGACTCGATCGCGACCCAGGGCTGCGACAGGGACTCGAGCAGTGCGCTGTCAGGCGCACTGAGGTTGAACCGAGCGACGGTGTCCGACACGACATCGACGGACGTCACTTTGCCGAGGGCGAGGTACCCGGTCGACGACTTCGTGGCTGGATCCTTCAGGTGCTCGACGTTGACTTTGACAGCCTCCGCGTTGAACGGGGTTCCGTCGGTGAAGGTGACGTCGTCCTTGAGGGTGAAGTCCCAGCTCAGGTTGTCGTCCGACACCGACCACTGGGTTGCGAGCCACGGGATGATCGTCCCGTCGGCATCTCTCGACACCAGCGAGTCGAGGAACTGCCCGGCGATCAGGGCCTGCGGATAGTTGCCGCCGACGTGGGGGTCGAGGCAGGTGGGTTCGGCGTCGCCGCTGGCGTAGGTGAGCGTGCCGCCTGCGACGGGCGTTGACCCGGAGTCGCCCGGTGTGGCCTGGCATCCGGCAAGGACAAGGGCGATTCCCGTTGCCGCGGCGACGGATGCGAGTAGGTGGCGCGCTCGCGAGTGGGGGGTGGTGTGCATGGCTGTTCCTTGGCGAGAGGGAGCGAGCGGCGAGTGCTCACGGGAGGATTGTTTATTGGACGCGGTCTAATAACGATTCTAGCGTCGATTTCCTTCCCGGAGCTCCGGGTGGCACACGGCATAGTCGATACGCTTCTTCGGGAGAGGAGCAGACATGAACGACATCGCACACCACATCGGTCGGCCGCGGCGCTCGTCGAAGCGCACGCTGGAGGAAGCGGCCGCAGAACTGTTCCTCGAGCAGACCTACGCGCGCACCACGGTCGACCAGATCGCGGCACGGGCAGGCGTGAGCCGAAACACCTTCTTCAACTATTTCGCCTCGAAATCGGACGTGCTCTGGGTCGACTTCGACGAGACGGTCGAGCGACTCGCCGACGAGCTCGCCGCGTCGGGGGCCGAGGTGGCTGTGATGGATGCCGTCCGGGACGCCATCGTGCGGGTCGCCGCATCCCACCCGGACGACCGGGTGCCGTGGGCGCTGACCCAGGTCGATCTGATGGGCACTCGCGACGACCTTGAGGCATCCGGGCTGCGGCGATTCATGAAGCAGTGCGATGTCCTCGGCTCCTTCGTCCTCCGTCGGCTCGGCGACTCGGCTGGCGCCGTTCTGCCGCAGGCGGTGGCGTTCTCGGTGATCGGCGCTGCCGCCGCCGCTGCCGGTGTCTGGGCGAGTGCGGGCATCGGGCGCCGGCCGCTCGCCGACTACGTCGCCGAGGCGATCGCTCCGGTCTGTGCCGGCTTCGCCGCGGTGCTCTAACCGCGAGTTGCCCACTTCGGCGGGTGCGCGGTACCGCTGACCCACGAGTCCGGGCAACTCGTGAGATCTTGCGCTTCTCGATGAGTTCGTGCTCCTGCGAATCGACCCGGCTCTTCGCTGCGCGACCAGCTCGCCGGTGGTATCGGGTCCGCGACCATTCGCGGATCTCTCGCCCCGGGTGAGCGGTTGCCGTCGGCGCGAGAACTTGCCGCATCGCTCGACATGAACGTCCACGCCGTGCGGAGGGCACACCAGCTGCTGCGCGACGAGGGAATTCGTCGACCTTCGCCCGGGACGCGGCGCAACCGTGACCGGCAAGGCGGCTGAATACGCCGAGTCGCGCTCCGCGATCGCCGCGGTCGTCGATGGGGCACGACTACTCGGCCTCGATCCTGCCGTCGTTACCGCACCTGTCAGAGAGGCTTCCCTATGAGCACCGCGGAACGCCCCGACCGCGCCACCGTCGTGGTCATCGGCTTGATCACCCGTTGGCCATCGTTCTGGCCAGCGCCGCTCTGATGGTGAGCTGGGTTCCGTCCCTGCCGGACCCGATCGCGATCCACCGGAGCGGAGGCTTCGGCAGCCCCTGGATGTTCGTGCTGATGCCGACGGGGATCACGGTCTTCTTCTGCGCCGTCGTGTTCGCGGGAGTGCGCGGCAGTGCTGCCGACGGCCCGCTCTCGGTGAATTCGAAGGTTCTGCTTGTCATCGGTCTCGTCATCAGCACCTTCCTCGGCATCGGGATGCTCAAGGGGCAGGAGGGCCAGGGCGGCCGGGCCGACGCGGCGGACGCCCCGGCATCGTGCTGCCCTCGCTGTTCGGCAGTCGCCGGGGTGGTGCTCGCGGGCGTCGGGTGGTTCATCCTGCCGGAGTCCGCCTCGACCGGGTTGACGGGTGAGAACGCCGAACCTGTGGCGGCCGAGTCCCGGGAGCGCCTGTACTGGTCCCGATCGGTGACTCTTGCCCCGGGTCGCTGCTTTCGTCGGTGTTGCTGACATCGGCGCCCTTGCGGTGGGCGTTACGGTGTTCCTCGTCGCACCGGAACACGGTGGCTTGCCGCGATCCCCATTCTCGTGGTGACCGCCCTCGTGTTCCTCACCTCGTTCTGGAGGGTCAGCGTGGACGCAACGCTGATGAACCGCACCCGGGCGTCCTCCTGACCGCGAGTTGCCCACTTCGGTGGGTGTGCGGCGCCGTCGACCCTCGAATCCGGGCAACTCGCGGCAGCCGCGCGCTCGAACCGCTATCCTTGAGAGATCGACTGCGATCCGGCCATCACCGGGGAGTCTCCGGAAGAACAGCACCGCGAACCTGCGGTGCCCAGTAGAACCGGGCGGGTCTGGCCCGTCACAGCCAATGAACGAGTGGCCGCTCCGTGCGGCAAGCGAGGTGGTACCGCGGATCGAACCTGATCCGCCCTCGCAGGTGAAACATCGAAACCTGCCGGGAGAAATATGCCGTACCCCAAGTCCCACGACGACGCGCCCCAGACCGGAGCCGCGTTCGGCGTGACTCCGTCGCCGAAGTTCCCTGAAATCGAGAACGACGTTCTCGCGTTCTGGAAGAGCGACGCGACCTTTGAGGCATCCGTCTCCCAGCGCGAAGGCGCAGACGAGTGGGTCTTCTACGATGGGCCCCCGTTCGCGAACGGGCTTCCGCACTACGGGCACCTTCTCACCGGCTACGCCAAGGACGTGTTCCCCCGGTTCCAGACGATGCGCGGCAAGCAGGTGCACCGCCGTTTCGGCTGGGACACCCACGGCCTCCCCGCCGAGCTCGAAGCCGAGCGCCAGCTGGGGATCACCGACAAGAGCCAGATCGAGGAGATGGGCATCGCGGCGTTCAACGCCGCAGCGAAGGACTCGGTGCTCAAATACACCGCGGACTGGGAGCGCTACGTCACCCGGCAGGCGCGCTGGGTCGACTTCGAGAACGACTACAAGACCCTCGACATCAGCTTCATGGAGAGCGTCATCTGGGCGTTCAAACAACTCCACGACAAGGGGCTGGCCTACGAGGGTTACCGCGTACTTCCGTACTGCTGGCGCGACCAGACCCCGCTGTCCAACCACGAACTGCGCATGGACGACGACGTCTACAAGATGCGCCAGGACCAGACCGTCACGGTCACCTTCCCGCTCACCGGCCTGAAGGCCGAGTCGCTCGGCCTCACGGCCGTGCGGGCACTGGCCTGGACGACGACGCCGTGGACCCTGCCCACCAACGCGGCACTGGCCGTCGGTCCAGAGATCGAATACGCGGTGATCCCCGCAGGACCGCACGGCACACCGGATGCCACGGTGCTGCGCGAGAAACACGACGCCGGTGGAACCACGGAGGTGCTCGGCGGGGAGTACCTGCTCGCGACCGCACTCGTCGGCAACTACGCCAAGGACCTCGGGTACGACTCAGCCGCGGATGCCGTCGCCGCGATCTCGCGCACCGTGGTCGGCGCTGAGCTCGAGGACGTCACCTACGACCGTCTCTTCGATTACTACTCCGACGTTGAGGAGTACGGCATGCAGAACGCATGGCGGGTCCTCGTCGCGGACTACGTCACCCTCGAAGACGGCACCGGCATCGTGCACCAGTCGCCCGCCTACGGTGAGGAGGACCAGAGGATCTGTGAAGCTGCAGGCATCCCGGTCATCATCTCCGTCGACGAAGGCGGGAAGTTCCTGCCCGAGGTCACCGACGTCGCCGGGCTGCTGTGGTTGGACGCGAACAAGCCGCTGACCCAGGTCATCCGGGATGAGGGCCGCCTGCTCCGCCAGGCGAGCTACGAGCACTCGTACCCGCACTGCTGGCGCTGCCGCAACCCGCTGATCTACAAGGCGGTGTCGAGCTGGTTCATCCGCGTCCCCGAGTTCCGCGACCGCATGGTCGACCTGAACGAGCAGATCAACTGGGTGCCAGAGAACGTCAAGCACGGGCAGTTCGGCAAGTGGATCGGCAACGCCCGTGACTGGTCGATCAGCCGCAACCGCTACTGGGGTTCCCCGATCCCGGTGTGGAAGAGCGACAACCCCGACTACCCGCGCATCGACGTGTACGGCTCGCTCGACGAACTCGAGCAGGACTTCGGCGTTCGCCCGACGGACCTCCACCGCCCGTACATCGATGAGCTGACCCGTCCGAACCCGGACGACCCCACGGGGCAGTCGACGATGCGACGCATCACGGATGTTCTCGACGTGTGGTTCGACTCCGGGTCGATGCCATTCGCACAGGTGCACTATCCGTTCGAGAACCGGGAATGGTTCGACTCGCACAACCCCGCCGACTTCATCGTCGAGTACATCGGGCAGACCCGCGGCTGGTTCTACACGCTTCACGTGCTGTCCACGGCGCTGTTCGATCGCCCGGCATTCAAGAACGTGGTCAGCCACGGCATCGTGCTCGGCAGCGACGGCCAGAAGATGTCGAAGTCGCTGCGCAACTACCCGGACGTGAACGAGGTCTTCGACCGTGACGGGTCGGATGCCATGCGCTGGTTCCTCATGTCGAGTTCCGTCCTGCGTGGGGGCAACCTCGTCGTCACCGAGGAGGGCATCCGTGAGGGTGTTCGGCAGATGCTGCTGCCGCTCTGGAACACGTGGTACTTCTTCAGCCTCTACGCGAACTCAGCGCGGGAGGGCGGCTATGACGCCCAGCGTCGCACCGACTCGACCGACGTGCTCGACCGCTACATCCTCGCCAAGAGCCGGGTGATGCTCACCGAGGTCACCGCCCACCTGGACAACCTCGACTCGACCCTCGCTGCAGCGACCCTCCGGGACTTCGCCGACGTGCTCACCAACTGGTACGTGCGCCGCTCGCGAGACCGTTTCTGGGTCGGTGTCGCGGAGGACGGCAACGGCAGCGAAGCGTTCGACACGCTCTACACGGTCCTGGAAACGCTGACCCGCGCCGCAGCTCCTCTTCTCCCGCTCGTCTCCGAGCGGATCTGGAAGGACCTCACAGGCGGCAGGAGCATCCACCTCACCGACTGGCCGGACCCGGCCGAACTGCCAGAGGACGATGTGCTGGTCCAGGCGATGGACTCGATCCGGGTCATCAGTTCAACCGTGCTCTCGCTGCGCAAACAGGCGGGACGCCGAGTGCGGCTGCCGCTGGCGAGCCTCACCGTGGTCGCCCCTGACCCTGCGGTGTTGTCGCCGTTCGAGGACATCCTGCGCGATGAACTCAACGTCAAGGAGGTGCGGTTCGTGCAATTCGCCGAGTCGAGCGCTGCCGATTACGGCATCACGTCGCGTCTCACCGTGAACGCGCGCGCCGCCGGTCCTCGCCTGGGCAAGAACGTCCAGACCGTGATCAAGGCCGCACGCGCAGGGAACTGGAGCGAACAGGACGGCGTCGTCGTCGCTGGGGGTGTGCCGCTCGAGGTGGGGGAGTACGAACTGGTCCTCGAGACGGCAGCGACCGACGGCGACTCCGGCTCCGCGCTCGCACTTCTCGCCGGGGGAGGCTTCGTCCTCCTCGACACGGCGACGACACCCGCCCTGGAGGCTGAAGGACTCGCCCGCGACGTCGTTCGCTCCGTGCAGGACACCCGCAAGGCTGCAGGATTCGACGTCAGCGACCGGATCGCCCTCGGGCTGGTCTTCTCCGACCCGGGCGACGCGGATGCTGTGTCGTTCGTCACCGACGTCGACATCGCCGCCGAGACCCTCGCGACCACCTCATCCATCCATGTGCTCGACGAAGTTCCGGAGTCGAGCCGCGCGGGCACCCCGGCGGAATGGCTTCCAGGGCTGTTCGGCGGGCCCGTCGAGTTCTATCAGGAATTCGCTGAGGGCGCGTTCGCGAACGCCGGATCGTTCACCGTGGCCGTGCGCCGCGCAACCAGGAGCATCGATGTCTGACCACGACGACGAATACACCGAGCAGGGCCGCGCCGTTTACGAAGCGTTGCTCGCGCGCACCGGTGAGGCCGCGCCGCAGCCGCGACTCGAACCGACCAGGCGGGCGCTCGACTTGCTCGGGGACCCTCAGCGGGCGTACCCGATCATCCAGATCGCCGGAACGAACGGCAAGACGAGCACGAGCCGCATGATCGAGGGCATCCTCCGCGGCTACGGCCTCCGAACAGGCCTGTTCACCAGCCCGCACCTCGTGCACTTCAACGAACGGATCGTCGTCGACGGCGAACCGATCTCGAACGAGACCCTTGTGCGCAACTGGGACGACATCCAGCCGTACATCAACATGGTCGACTTCGAACTGGAGGAATCCGGTGAACCCTCGCTGACCTTCTTCGAGGTCCTCACCGTGCTTGGGTTCGCCGTCTTCGCCGACGCGCCCGTCGATGTTGCCGTCGTCGAGGTGGGCATGGGCGGCGAGTGGGATTCCACCAACGTCGCCGACGCACAGATCGCGGTTTTCACACCGATCGACCTCGACCACACGAACCGGCTCGGATCGACGATCGCCGAGATCGCCCGCACCAAGGCTGGGATCATCAAACCGGCAGCGACTGTCGTGACCGCGGCGCAGCATCCGGATGCCATGGCGCAGCTGGTGAATGCCGCTGAGCTTTCGGAAGCACCGCTGATCGCTCAGGGCATCGACTTCGAGTTGATCAGCGACGTCGTCGCTGTCGGAGGGCAGGTCGTCAACGTGCGTGGCCGGGCTGGCGTCTACGCTGACCTGTACCTCCCGTTGTACGGTGACCACCAGGGGCAGAACGCCGCCCTCGCGATCGCTGCGGTCGAGACGTTCCTCGGCAACGGGCTGCAACGACTCTCGACCGACCCGCTCACCGAGGGACTCACCGAGGTCGAGTCGCCCGGCCGTCTCCAGCTTGTCGGGGTGGAACCCACCGTCCTGGTCGATGCCGCGCACAACCCGCACGGCGCGCGCTCCCTGGCGGCCGCGCTCGGCAAATACTTCGACTTCCGCGAGATCGTGTTCGTTCTCGGGGTGCTCGGCGACAAGGACGCGGAGGGCATCCTCGAGGTCCTCGCTCCGGTCGCCCAGCGGATCCATCTGACGGCATCCGCCTCAACCCGGTCGATCCCGGTCGACGAACTGGCCGATCGGGCCCGAGCGGCGGTCGATCCCGCCCTTGTGCACAGTTACGACAACCTCGAGGACGCCGTCTTCGAAGCTCGGGAATGGGCGAACGAGGGCGAGAGCCGACTCGTCGTCGTCACCGGTTCCGTCGTGCTCGCCGGCGAAGTGATCGAGCTGGCCGAAGAGAACGGATGGAAGAAGTGAGGCGTCAGAAACGCGGGGTACGT
The DNA here is from genome assembly GCF_025464835.1 of Mycetocola sp. GTDB lineage: Bacteria > Actinomycetota > Actinomycetes > Actinomycetales > Microbacteriaceae > Mycetocola_A. The sequence continues at coordinate 18,808 of NZ_JAODMP010000058.1, forward strand.
CAGTCCCTCGCGTCGATCGTGCTCGCCTTCGAACTGATCGTTGTCTTCCTCGCCTCCCTCGTCGCGTTCGGGCTCAAGGTCCAGCCAGGGCCTGTCGCGCTGATCGGCGGAGGAATCCTCTGCCTGGCGATCCTCTTCACCCTGGCGATGCTGCGCTACGACTGGGCTTTCGTCGTTGGCTGGGTGCTGCAAGGCGTTATCGTTGCCACGGGCATCTTCGTGCCCGTGATGTGGCTCATCGGCCTCATCTTCGCGGGCATGTGGGTGTACTGCATGATCGTCGGTGGGCGGATCGACCGACAGAACACGGCCACACAGGAAACGGAAAGTTAGAGCACATGGTTGAAGAAACACTTGTACTGATCAAGCCGGACGGCGTCGCACGCAACCTCACCGGGGAGATCCTCCGCCGCATCGAGGCGAAGGGGTACTCGCTCGTCGACATCCGCCTGGTCCAGCCGGAACGATCCGTTCTCGCCGAGCACTACGCCGAGCACGAGGGCAAGCCGTTCTACGAACCACTCGTCGAGTTCATGCTTTCCGGTCCGATCGTCGCCATCCGTGTCGCTGGGAACCGTGTCATCGAAGGATTCCGGATGCTCGCGGGCACCACCGACCCGACGCTCGCGGCCCCGGGGACCATCCGCGGCGACCTCGGCCGGGACTGGGGCCTGAAGGTTCAGCAGAACCTCGTCCACGGCTCAGATAGCCCGGAGTCCGCCGCGCGCGAGCTCGACCTCTGGTTCTCGTAGCTTCGTCGTTGCTGCCGGGGCGGCAGCGCCGCTGAGGGGGCCGGAATCGTCGCGCGGGGGCGCCCCGCACGACACTTCGGGACCCCTCGGCTGGCGAACAGCCCGATGGAACCGTCACCGTTCAGAGGGTTCAGAGGGTGCCGAGCACGTCCAGGCGCAACTGCGCCACAACCGCGATCAGGATGTAGCAGGAGAGCGTGATCAGCACGATCCAGCCCGAGAGTGCGCGCGCGCCACGCTGAACGGCAGCGGGAGCGGGAACGGCCCCGTCGGCGACATTCCGGAGGGTCACCGCCCAGAACACGGGGATCGTCACCGCCCAGGTCACCATGCACCATGGGCACAGCGTGCCCAGAACGAAGATGCTCTCGGTGATAAGCCACACCACGAGAACCAACGCCGCGGTCACCCCGAGCTGGAACAGCAGCCAGAACCAGCGGTCGAACCTCGCGCCGGCGACGAGAGCCGCTCCGACCACGATCGGCGCGACCCAGCCGGTGAGGCCGAGGAGAGGGTTTGGGAAGCCCAAAAGCGACCCCTGCCATGACTCGAGGTTGGCACTGCACTGCAGGAGCACGCTGACGTCGCAGGACAAAACGGTATCAGGCGACTGGAGCAGCGCGAACTTCTCGACGGTGAGGGCGAAGGCGGCGATCCAGCCGACGACTCCGGCGATCACGAGAAAAATCGCGAAACCGAATGGGCGTCTCGCGTTTCCGGGGGAGTTCACCCTCGGATTATGACACGCAGGGATGCCGCCTTCCCCGCGTCGACGCACGGTGACGGCCCGGGCCGTGCGATAATGGCTTGACGAGGACAGGGCCGCGCCCTGGACCCGTACAACAGAAGGCTTATCGGGATTGCGATCGTAACGAAACGGTCGAAGCCCGGTGTTTGATCAAACAGTATTTCATCGGTCACCACGACCGACACAGAAGGTGCGTGACTAGAGCCAGAGGGCCGGTCGCTCACATACAGGATTTGCGGGGGGAACGCGCAAGCGGCTTCCCGCTCGAGATTTCCCGCAAGGGCGGCGCGGTCGCCCCGCCGGATGAGGAGTACACCAGTAATGGTGAATGAAAATTCAGACAGCAACCCGAACCCGCTGAACGACGAGATCGGCCAGCGGTCCGCCGGGACGGAAACGTCAGGGCCGGTGGAGTCGAGCGCCGAAACCGCACGTGAGACGCCCATCGAGGCGAACGCTGAGGGTTCCTCAGCGGACGAGCCAGCGGACGAGCCGGCCGCGGAAGCGGCGCCGTCGGCACCGGTCTTCACCGGTTCGCCAACGACCGCGCTTTTCTTCCAGGCGCCGGATGTCAAGCCGCTCCCTCCCCGTGCGCGGAACGACGACGATGACGACGATGAGGACGACGACGACGACGAGCCGTCGACCGTCCGCCGCCGTGCGCGTCGCCGTTCGAACGACGACCGCCGTTCGAACTCCAACGACCCGGCGAACACCGTGGTCAAGGTGCGTCAGCCGCGTGAAACCCGTGAGGCGCGTGAAGCCGAGCTGATCACCGAACCTCAGCGGATCAAGGGTTCCACCCGTCTCGAGGCCAAGAAGCAGCGCCGACGCGATGGCCGGGATGCCGGTCGTCGCCGCCCCGTCGTCACCGAAGCCGAGTTCCTTGCGCGGCGCGAGTCCGTCGACCGCAAGATGGTCGTCCGCTCGAAGAACGGCCGTATCCAGATCGGCGTCCTGGAGGACGGCGTGCTCGTCGAGCACTATGTGGCCCGCAACCAGGAAGCATCCCTCATCGGGAACGTCTACCTCGGTCGAGTTCAGAACGTGCTTCCAAGCATGGAAGCAGCCTTCGTCGACATCGGCCGCGGTCGCAACGCCGTGCTGTACTCCGGCGAGGTCGACTGGGACGGTGTCGAAACCGGCAACCAGCCTCGTCGCATCGAACTCGCCCTCAAACCCGGCGACCGGGTGCTCGTGCAGGTCACGAAAGACCCGATCGGTCACAAGGGCGCACGCCTCACCAGCCAGGTCTCGCTCCCTGGCCGCTACCTCGTCTACGTGCCGAACGGTTCGATGAGCGGCATCTCGCGCAAACTGCCCGACACCGAGCGTGCCCGGCTGAAGAAGATCCTCAAGGACGTCCTTCCCGACAACGTGGGCGTCATCGTGCGCACCGCAGCCGAAGGCGCCACCGAAGAGCAGCTCACCCTCGACGTCAACCGGCTCATCAGTCAGTGGGCCGAGATCTCGAGGCAGATGGAGAGCGTCCAGGCGCCGGCCCTTCTGCACAGCGAACCCGACCTTCTGATCAAGATCGTCCGTGACGTCTTCAACGAGGATTTCCAGAAGATGCTCATCGCAGGTGACGACGCCCAGGAGGTCATTGAGAGCTACCTTCGCGGAGTCGCCCCAGACCTCCTCGAGCGCGTCGAGCGCTACGAGGGAGCGAAGGACGCCTTCGACGAGTACCGGATCACGGAGCAGATCGAGAAGGCGCTCGACCGCAAGGTCTGGCTCCCGTCGGGTGGTTCGCTCGTCATCGACCGCACCGAGGCGATGACCGTCGTCGACGTCAACACCGGAAAGTTCGTCGGCTCCGGGGGAAACCTCGAAGAGACCGTCACCAAGAACAACCTGGAATCGGCCGAGGAGATCGTCCGCCAGCTCCGGCTCCGCGACATCGGCGGGATCATCGTCGTCGACTTCATCGACATGGTCCTCGAGTCGAACCGCGACCTCGTGCTGCGCCGGCTGATCGAGTGCCTCAGCCGTGACCGCACCAAGCACCAGGTCGCCGAGGTGACCTCGCTTGGGCTGGTCCAGATGACGAGGAAGAAGCTCGGACTCGGCCTTCTCGAGTCCTTCAGCGAGCCGTGCGAGGTCTGTGCCGGTCGCGGCGTGGTCATCCACCACGACCCCATCGTCAAGCACCGCCAGAGCCCCCAGCCCGAGACCAAGCGTCGCGGCAAAGGGTCAGGGAACGACTCGAGAAACTCCTCGAACGGCGGCAACGGCAACGGGAACGGTTCCAACGCCGGCAGCGCACCGAAGGTGCCCACCCACGCCATTACCGACGACGCCAAGAACGCACTGGCGAAGATCGCCGCATCCACCATCGCCCACCACAGCGAGGAGGAGACACCAACCGAAGTCCCGGCAGCGCAGGCGCCCGAACGACGCAACGAGTCGCGCAACGAGCGACGGAACGATCGCCGCAAGTCACAGCAGCGCCACCAGCCCGAAGCCGAGCAGGCCGCATCGCCCGCCCTGGACACCGCCCCTGAGACGACTCCGGAGACGGATGCCCCCGCACTCGCCATCCTGGACATTCCGATCGAACCGGCTCGCCAGCCACAGCGCGTCAACGCCCGTGCGGCTGAGGACCTCCTCGGCTCAGTGCTCGACGCGTTGCCTGAACCCAAGCAGCCGGGCAAGGGCCGAGCCCGTCGCCGCCGTGTGACCACTGCCGCCCTCACCGGCACACCCGTGGTGCACGACGCCGACACCGCACACTCCACAGGCGAGTAGGCAACCCTTAGGAACGGCGGCCGCTCCCGGCAGGGGGCAGCCGCCGTTCTGCACGCTCACGGGCGGTGATCCGCAGGCCGCTGCCGATCAGCCGCCGCACGAGTTCGTGTCCATCGACGGGCACGGCGCCAGCCAGAACCAGGTCATCGTACGTCGAGGCCGGCACGTCGTAGTGGTCAAGGTCGAACCCGCGACGCGGAATGTCGTTCTCGCGGGCGAAGCTGTGCAACTCATCGAGCGAAACGTCGCTGATCAGGTGGCTCCACAGCGTGTCGTGAGCAGGCCAACGTGGTGGATCGATGAGGATGGCCATGGGAGAATTCTAGGAACGCGCGACACGGCATCCGTTGCATTTGTGGGATTGGGTGGGATGAAGTAAAGTTTCCTGTTGGCGCACGTTGGCTTATCACCCGTTTGCCCATGGTTTTCTGTCAGCTTGACCTCCCTTCCCGCTGGGGTCTACCGCACAGTGAATTTTCCTTTGACAGATTGAGCTCGCAAGCGTGCAGCTCCACAGAGAAGTAGGTACGAGAAGTGGTTTACGCAGTAGTGCGCGCCGGTGGTCGGCAGGAAAAGGTAGAGGTCGGCACCATCGTGACGATGGACCGGGTCAAGAACATCAAGGACGGCAAGGTCGAACTGGCTGCCGTTCTGCTGGTCGACGGTGACAACATCACCACCGACCAGGAGTCGCTTGCCAAGGTCAAGGTCACGGCCGAGTTCGTCGAGAACCTTCGCGGCCCCAAGATCCACATCCAGAAGTTCAAGAACAAGACCGGTTACAAGAAGCGTCAGGGGCACCGCCAGGAGCTCACCCGCGTCAAAATCACCGGCATCAAGTAGAGCCTGAGGGAGAACAGACATGGCACACAAAAAGGGCGCGAGTTCCACTCGCAACGGTCGCGACTCGAACGCACAGCGCCTCGGCGTCAAGCGCTTCGGTGGTCAGGTCGTCTCTGCCGGCGAAATCATCGTCCGCCAGCGCGGCACCCACTTCCACCCCGGCGTCAACGTCGGACGTGGCGGCGACGACACCCTGTTCGCGCTCTCGGCCGGTTCGGTTGAGTTCGGCGCCAAGGGCGGCCGCAAGGTCATCAACATCGTGACGGCGGCTGCCGAGTAGGCATCCGTCTGTTTTTCTCAGGGGCGAGCTTCGGCTCGCCCCTGAGTCATTTGACACAGCATTCTTTTGTGAAGCATTAGGTTTATTTGGAGGGCTCTCGTGGCCACATTCGTTGATCAGGTCACACTGCACCTGCGTGCTGGAAACGGCGGTAACGGATGCGTGTCTGTACGTCGAGAGAAGTTCAAGCCCCTTGCCGGGCCTGACGGTGGCAACGGCGGCAACGGCGGCGACATCGTCCTCGTCTCCGACCCCCAGGTGACGACCCTCCTGAGCTACCACCGTTCGCCTCACCGCAGATCCGAAAACGGCGGCCCAGGCATGGGCGACCACCGCAGCGGAACCACCGGTGAAGAACTCGAACTGCCCGTCCCGGTCGGGACCGTCGTCAAGGACGCCGACGGCAACGAACTCATCGACTTCGACGAACCCGGGATGCGTTACGTCGTCGCGCAAGCGGGCCAGGGCGGTCTCGGAAACGCTGCCCTTTCGACCACGAAACGCAAAGCCCCAGGCTTCGCGCTGCTCGGAACCTTCGGCTGGGAAGGCGACGTCACCCTTGAACTCAAGGTCGTCGCGGATGTCGCCCTCGTCGGCTACCCCTCTGCCGGGAAATCGAGCCTCATCGCCGCGATGTCAGCCGCGAAGCCGAAGATCGCCGACTACCCGTTCACGACGCTGCACCCCAACCTCGGCGTGGTTCAGGCCGGCGAGAATCGGTACACCGTCGCCGACGTTCCTGGGCTCATCGAAGGCGCCAGCGAGGGCAAGGGGCTGGGTCTCGAGTTCCTGCGGCACGTCGAGCGGTGCTCGGCGCTCGTCCACGTGCTGGACTGCGCCACTCTCGAACCCGGCCGTGACCCGGTCAGCGACCTCGACATCATCCTCGGTGAGCTCGGTGCGTACCCGGTCCCGGAAGGGCAGCTGCCGCTGCTTGAGCGTCCACAGTTCATCGCGCTGAACAAGATCGACGTGCCAGAGGGACGCGAGCTCGCCGACATGGTGAAGCCCGACCTCGAGGCTCGCGGCTACCGCGTGTTCGAGATCTCCACGGTCAGCCACGAGGGCCTCCGCCAGCTCTCCTACGCCCTCGGTGACCTCGTCGCCTCCGAGCGTGAAGCACGCCGGATCGAAGCAGCCGAGAAGCCGCGCATCGTCATCCGCCCGAAGGCGGTCGACGAGTCGAAGTTCTCCGTTGTGGTTGAAGGCGGAAGCTACGGCGACATTTACCGGGTTCTCGGCGCCAAGCCGGAACGCTGGGTACAGCAGACCGACTTCACCAACGACGAAGCGGTGGGCTTCCTCGCCGACCGGCTCGCGAAGCTTGGCGTCGAGGACGGCCTGTTCAAGGCCGGCGCTGTGGGTGGTTCCACGGTCATCATCGGCAAGGGCGACGGGGTCATCTTCGACTGGGAGCCGACCCTTACGTCCTCCGCCGAGATGATTACCACGCCTCGCGGACTCGACGCTCGACTCGACGCCAACAACCGCCCGACTCGCAACCAGCGCCGCGAAGAGTACTTCGAGCGGATGGACGCGAAGAGCGCTGCCCGTGCCGAACTCCTCCGGGAGAAGGAATCAGGCATGTGGACGGAGCAGTACGAAGCCGACGAGCAGGCTGCGGCCGCTGCGGCGAAAGAGCAGGCGACAGCCGCATCCGGCGCTGACGAGGGCAAGTAGAACATGGCGATAACCGGCCGTGACGGCATCCGTTCAGCACGCCGCGTCGTCGTCAAGGTGGGCTCGTCATCGATCAGCGGAAAGAACGCCGGTCAGATCGCTCACCTTGTCGACGCTCTCGCGGAGGCCCACGGCCGCGGTACCCAGATCATTCTCGTCTCCTCTGGTGCGATCGCGATCGGGATGCCGTTCCTCGAGCTCACGTCACGGCCAACGGACCTCGCCACCCAGCAGGCGGCTGCGGCCGTCGGCCAGAACGTGCTCATCTACCGCTACCAGGACAGCCTGGACCGTTACGACATCGTCGCCGGGCAGGTGCTCCTCACCGCCGGCGACCTCGAGATCGACGCACACCGCAGCAACGCGCAGCGTGCGATGGAACGACTGCTCGCCCTGCGTATCTTGCCGATTGTCAACGAGAACGACACCGTCGCGACCCATGAGATCCGGTTCGGCGACAACGACAGGCTCGCCGCGCTGGTCTCGATCCTCGTCGAAGCAGACGCGCTTGTGCTTCTCAGCGACGTCGATGCGCTGTACACCAGGCCGCCATCTGAGCCCGGTGCCGAACCGATCGCCACTGTGCCAGCGGGCGACCGGCTCAGCGGTGTCACGTTCGGTGACATCGGTGCAGCGGGCGTCGGCACCGGGGGAGCGTCGACCAAGGTCTCGGCGGCACGGCTCGCGGCTGAGGCCGGCGCGGGTGTGCTCATCACCTCGACAGCCAGGGTCGCTGAGGCCCTCAACGGTGACGACATCGGAACCTGGTTCGAACCGACCCCTCGCCGCTGAGGTCCGCCCGTGTGTGCTGGACTGGCTAAAATCGCAGTATGACTACAACGACTGAGGCCGCTCCGGTGAACGCAACGCCGGCGAATCCGGCAGACGGCGTACACGACCGGTTGGAACGGGCGCGGGTGGCTTCCCGTGCCCTTGCGACTACGAACGGCGACGTCAAGAACCGCGCGCTCGAGTCCCTCGCCGTCGGCGTCGTCGACGCGACTGCCCGCATCCTCGCCGCCAACGCCGCCGACCTCGCGAACGGGGAGCGGTCGGGGCTCGCCTCCGGGCTCATCGACCGGCTGCGCCTCGACGAGAGCCGGGTGGCCGCTCTCGCCTCCGCCGTGCGGGAGATCGCCGCTCTCACCGACCCGGTCGGTCAGACCCTCCGCGGCTCACGCCTGCCCAACGGGGTGAAGATCGACCAGGTGCGGGTGCCGTTCGGTGTCGTCGGTGCCATCTACGAAGCACGACCCAACGTCACGATCGACATCGCCGCGCTCGCGCTGAAGAGCGGCAACGCCGTCGTCCTTCGCGGTGGTTCCGCCGCCGAGAACACGAACCGGGAACTCGTCTCCGTGATCCGGGATGCCCTCACCTCTGCCGGGCTGCCGGCGGATGCCGTGCAGACCGTTGACGACTTCGGTCGCGACGGCGCCACCCAGCTCATGCAGGCCAGAGGCCTCGTCGACGTGCTCGTGCCACGGGGGAGCGCATCCCTCATTCAGGCGGTCGTCACCGAGTCGCGGGTACCCGTGATCGAGACCGGAGCCGGCGTCGTCCACATCTACCTCGACGAATCCGCCAGGCTCGACTGGGCAACCCAAATCGTCCACAACGCCAAAGTCCAGCGGCCGAGCGTCTGCAACGCCGTTGAAACCCTGCTCGTGCATCGGGCGGCCGCCGAGCGGCTGCTGCCGTCCGTGCTTTCCCGGCTGACGGCATCCGGGGTCACCATCCACGCCGATGAAGCCGTCGCCGCACTGTTCCCCGACACCGTGCCAGCTACTGACGAGGACTGGGGGACCGAGCACATGAGCCTGGATATCTCGGTGCGCGTCGTCGACGATCTCGATGAGGCGCTCGCCCACATCCGTCAACACTCGACTGGTCACACCGAGTCCATCCTGACCGAGGATGTCGCAGCCGCGGAGCGCTTCCTCGCCGAGGTCGACTCCGCGGTGGTCATGGTCAACGCCTCAACCCGCTTCACCGACGGCGGCGAGTTCGGTTTCGGCGCCGAGGTCGGCATTTCTACCCAGAAGTTGCATGCGAGGGGCCCGATGGGGGTCACCGAGCTGACCAGCACCAAGTGGACCGTCCGGGGTACCGGCCAGGTGCGCGCTTAGTCGGTAGACTGGTTCGCGCGCCGACGCGCGCAGAGAACCGAATGGAGTACACATGTCGTTTGCGACAATCCTGATCGCCGAGGCAGTCGGGCACACAGAATTGCCGATGCCGGCTATCATGTACGGCGTCATCGCGCTCATCGTCTTCCTCTTTCTGGGCGTCGCAACCTTCAGCTACCGGGATGTCGCCAACCGCCACGGCGGTCGTGTCGCGGCTCGGGAACGCACCGGGTCAAGCCAGGGAACCGGCCACTAGCCGGTAATGGCAGACCTGCCACGTCCACCTCGGGTCGGGGTGATGGGCGGAACATTCGATCCCATCCACAACGGGCACCTTGTGGCAGCCAGCGAAGTGGCTCAGTCATTCGATCTGGATGAAGTCATCTTCGTGCCGACCGGCCGACCGTGGCACAAGAACGTGGTCACCCCTGCTGAGCACCGCTACCTCATGACCGTCGTTGCGACGGCATCGAATCCGCGGTTCACCGTGAGCCGGGTCGACGTCGACCGGGAGGGTACGACCTATACGATCGACACGTTGCGCGACCTGCACGAGGCTCGACCGACCGCGGAGCTCTTCTTCATCTCCGGTGCAGACGCTATCGAGCAGATCCTCAGCTGGAAAGACGCCGATGAACTCTGGTCTCTGGCCCATTTCGTGGCTGTGAGTCGACCGGGACACACCCTGAACATTTCGGGATTGCCGCAGCAGGACGTAAGCTTGTTGGAAGTTCCGGCTCTGGCGATATCCTCCACTGACTGTCGGAGCCGGGTGAGCCGGGGATTCCCGGTCTGGTATTTGGTTCCCGACGGTGTCGTTCAGTACATCACCAAACACCACCTATATCGGAGTAATGCATGACCCCGCTGCCCGACGAGCAACCGCTCTCTCGTCGCCAGCTGCGAGAGCAGCAGCGAACGACCGAGACCATCAGTACCCCTATCGAGCCGCGCTCCCGGCGCGTATCGACGTCATCCGTCACTGGCGGAGACATCCCCGAGGTGCACTCCCCGCCGGAACCTGAGCTTTCCACCGAAGAAGTGGCCGAGCTGGAAGCAGCGGAGGCCGCAGGTCGCCCGCTCTCCCGCAGGCAGGCCAGAGATCTCGAGCGCGTGCGCACAGCGGCGCTGAGGGTCATGCGGTCGGGCGCACAGCAGTCCGGGACTGCCGAGAACGAGAGCGTCGTCCGGGAGCACACCGTCGCTGACGCTGGAACGGCAGAGGCCCCGGCAGGCGACGCAACGGCGACGCCGGTGAAGCCGGGTTCGAAGAAGGCCAAGCGTGCCCAGGCCGCTGCAAACCGTCTCACGTCGTTCGTGCCGTCCTCCGCTCCAGTCGCCGAGGCCGACGTGGTGGACGCCGAGATTCTCCCGGACGACGCCGGCGACTCCGGATCCCGAGTAGAGCGTCGCGCCGCGACACAGACGGAGTCCGCTTTCGGCCCGGCAGCGACAGCTCAGACCGCTCACGACAACGCAACGCCGAAACTGTCCAGCAGCTTCGGCCAGGCCGTGCTGACAGGCGAGAACGGCAAATCCGCGACGGTGGAGCAGCCGTTCGACCAAATCATTGCGCGCGGGCTCGAAGAGGCCGGCAACGGTGTCAACACCAGCTCCATCATCCTGCCGTCGATGCCGAACGCGCACCCGCTCACTGGCCCGCTTTCCGCGAACGGCAACGTGGTCATCACCGGATCCATCGACCTTCCCTCTGGGCTTGGGTCTTCGGGAATGCACCCTGACCATTTCGATCGTTCAGACATCGACGCCATGTTCGACGCCGAAGACGATGCTCGACCGGCGACGGGCGGAACTCCTGTCTCGGCGAGCAAGGCCGTGAGCACTCACACGGCGACCCGGGATGTCATCACGCCGCCGACACCCGCACGCAGCAACAGGCTGCTTCTCATCCTGGCTATCACGGCCGGCGTTCTCGCCGTCGCAGTGCTGGCCGTCATCATCGTCGGTATCGCGGCCGGCGCATTCCAGTCGCGATAACCACCCGAAAGGTAAACCATCACGTGACAGCACGCGAATCCACCATCGAGCAGCTCGAGATCGCTGCCGCGGCAGCACTCAGCAAGGGCGCCGACGACCTGGTCGCTCTCGACGTCTCCGGCCCCCTTCCCTTCGTCGACATCTTCCTCATCGCCACCGGGCGTAGCGAGCGCAATGTCGTTGCCGTCGCCGGTGAGATCGAAGACAAACTCATCGAAGCCGGATACAAGACCCTGCGTCGTGAAGGCCGTTCGGAAGGACGCTGGATCCTCCTCGACTTCGGCGACCTCGTCGTGCATGTCTTTCACGAGGAAGAGCGCCTGTACTACTCGCTCGAGCGCCTCTGGAAGGACTGCCCCGTCGTCCCGATCGCCGTGGCGGCTGCCGCGTCGACGGATTAGAGCTATGGCTCGCCGGTCGACGTCTCGATTCGTGACCCGGCGAGTTTTGTAGTAATCTAATCAGGTTGCTCCGAGCGATCAGAGCAACCGAATGGGTCTGTGGCGCAGCTGGTAGCGCACCTGCATGGCATGCAGGGGGTCAGGGGTTCGAATCCCCTCAGATCCACCAAACCCCTGATGAACGCCAAGTTCTCAGGGGTTTTTTTCGTTCTAAAAGCCCTTTAGGGGCCCTTTGGGGCCTTTTTGGGGCCTTTTTGAAATCGCCCCGCGATCCACAGCAATCCACACCGGATCAGGTCGGACAGCGAAGAACCAGGGTTTGTGCCGCACTCATAAGGAGTATGAGCACATCATCCGTTCCGACCACGTACCCGCCCGCGCGCTTTATCGAAAGCCTCGGGGACTATCTCACCGTCGACGAGCTTGCGGAGTATCTGCAGCTGTCGAAAGAGACGATCTACCACTGGCGTCTCGAGGGCACCGGCCCGAAGGCGACCAAGCTTGGCAAGCACCTGCGCTACAGCCGAGCGAACGTCGAGGCCTGGCTGATGTCCCGAACGGACAGACGGTGACCAGGTCGACTGTGCCGCGCTCCTCGGACTGAGGACGATCCAATGGCACGAAGCAAGATAGAGCCGGGCTCGCACGGCGAGATTACCTTCCAAAACTTGCCTGACGGTCGCGTCCGTGGCACGTTGCGCTACCGGCGAATCGATGGCGGATATGGCAAGGTCCGCGTGCGGGCGAACTCAACCGCGGCGGCACGGCGTTCGCTGCTGTCGTCGGTCGAGGAACAGAAGCAGGCCCCGCTCGGCCGACTTGACGAACTCACTCCCGACTCCTCGTTCCTGACCCTGGCCCGCGAGTTCATGGATCATGTCGAGTTCACTGGGGATCAGCGAGACACGACCCGCCATGAAAACCGCGCGCTCATCGAGAAGAAGATAGCGCCCTACATGGGTGCCCTCGCGATCCGCGAGATCAAGGCCAGCACAGTACTCCGGGTGTATAAGGCGATCCATAAGGAGACCCCAAGTACGGCCCGGAACGTCAAAGCGCTCGTCAGCCAGATCTGTTCTTACGCCGTTATGAAAGAATTGATGGTTGCCAACCCCGCCCGTGAGGTGAAGCGAGTCAAGCAACAGCCCAAGCCCATCTACGCGCCGGCCCCACTGGAGCTCGACGAACTGCGTGGGATCATCCGGGACTACCAATGCCGTACGGACCGAAAGGGGCCGAGGCCGTCCGACCTTCTCGGCGACGTCGTCGATTTGATCCTCGCGACCGGTGCCC
>NZ_JAODMP010000059.1 GCF_025464835.1 Mycetocola sp.
AGTAGGGCGGACGGGACTTGAACCCGTGACCGACGGATTATGAGTCCGCTGCTCTAACCAGCTGAGCTACCGCCCCGAGCGATGTCTAGTCGTCTGACACCTGTATGGGGATCGACTCCGTTACGGGGTCTGTCACCGATTCTCCACGATACATGCTCTCGAACGTCGACAAGGTGCGCTGAATGTCGTGCGCCTTGATCATCCGGAGGGACTCGCGCTTCATCGCCAGGATCTTATCGGGAGACGCGGTGAGCACATCCGTCAACCTCGCCGCGAGCTCTGGCACATTCCCGGGCTCGAAGAGGTACCCGTTCTCATCGTCGTGCACGAGGTGCGGGAGCGCCATCGCGTTGGCAGCGACGACGGGAAGAGCGGATGCCATCGCCTCCATCGTCACGATGCTCTGCAGCTCGGCGATGGACGGCATGGCGAGCACGGTGGCGCGCGAATAGATGGAGCGAAGCTCTTCGTCGCTGACATAGCCAGTAAAGGTGACCCGGTCACCGAGTCCGAGCTGCGCGGCGAGGTTCTCGAGGTTGCGCTTCTGATCTCCGCCGCCGACGATCTCGAGCTTGGCATCGAGCGCAGGGTCGAGGGTGGCGAACGCTTTGATCAGAACGTCGATCTGCTTCTCACCGGTCACCCGGCCGACGAACAGGATCCGGTTCTCGGTGCGTGGCTCGAAATTCGGGGTGTACATGTGTGCGTCGATGCCGCAGGAGATGGCGTGCACACCGGTCAGGCCGGTGTACTTCTCCAGGAAGTCCGCCGCGCGGCGCGTAGGAGTGGTGACGGCTTCGGCCAGACCGAGGTTACCGCGGGCCAGCTTCCACGCCCAGCGGACGAGACCCTCTCGGAACTGCTCGGGCAGGAGCGTGAACTCGAGGGCGTTCTCCGGCATGAGGTGGTTGGTGGCGATGATGCGGATGCCCCGCTTCGCTGCCTCGTTCGAGAGCCCGCGTCCGACGATAAGGTACGACTGCGAGTGGATCACATCGGGCTTCACCGCGTCGATGATGCGAGCCGCGTTGCGGTTGATGCTCCAGGGCAGCGCGAAGCGCAACCAGTCATGCGGGTACCACCGCCAGCTCTTGAGCCGGTGGACTGTCATCTGCTGGCCCTCGTGGGTCTCAATCCAGGTGCCACGCCTGCGTGAGGCTGCCGGCGCGACGACGTGGACCTCATGCCCCCGCGCGACCATCCCTGCCGCGAGGCGCTCGGCGAAACGTGCTGCCCCGTTCACGTCTGGGGAGAAGGTGTCGGCTCCGATGATGATTCGCAGCGGTCGCTTGCCGTTGGATGGGGTGGTCGTCGAACCGTAACCGGTCGGATTCAGTGCGTCAGGCAAGGTGGGCGTATTCCTCCGTCATCGGCCGGCGTTCAAACAACCAGCCACATCCCTCGGCGGATGGCCTCCCGGGATCGGTCGGTTCATTCTAACCGGCGGCCCGCTGGTTGCGCAGGACGCCCTCTCGCGTGCCGCGAATCGGAGGACGCCCTTCTTTCGGGGAAATCATCACACGGGTGTTGATCTGAGCCTGCCTCGATCGTTCATTCAGCAGAGGTCCGAAACCACGGCCGTTACGGTGACCAGCCAGGAGAAAGGATCTCTCCTGCGTTACGCACTTCTGCGGAACGACCCCGAACCCGCCGATGTGGGCATCACCGAGGAAGACATGGAACCGACCCGCGCCGCATTCGGTGCCCACGCGAAGTCGCTTCACGATTCCGGCGTGCTGGTGTCGGTTGGCATCCTCCAGCCGGCGGGTCATCGACCACGCTGACGTTCCGCCACGACAGCCTGCAGATCCAGGACCGGCCGTTCGCCGACACGAAGGGCAAGCTCAACGATCGGGCGATGTCGCTCACGACCGGTGCGCCACCGAGAGCCTGGCTTCGCGATCGAGCCGAAAAGGCCAGGGACGCCTGATCGAAGCAGTGCTCGTAACGGGCGCTTACGCGGCTGCGCAGGGAGTTACGGTTGCACCTGCGGATGGTGACGCGCCAGCTGGAAGACGCCCCAGACGGCGAGGGCGCCGGCGACCGCGAATCCGATCATCGCCCACAGCGGGGCTCCGGCCGCCTCGTCGAGGACGACGATGCCGATGGCGACCGCGACCATCGGATCGACGACGGTCAACCCGGCGATGACAAGGTCGGGTGGGCCGGACGAGTACGCAGTCTGCACGAAATATGCGCCCACCCCGGTCGCCGCAAGAAGCGCCACAACGCACAGCACGGTCAGCCAATCGAAGTTCTCATTGACGATCCTGTTGATGACAACCTTCGCGAGTGTGGCGACGAAACCGTAGATGATGCCGGCGGCGAGGATGTAGAACAGCGCCTTGGACCGTTTGCGGAAGAATGCGAAGCCGAGGCCGAACACGAGCAGCACGACGCCAAGCATGGCCAGCACCGTCAGCAGGTCGATCCGTGTAACCGCTTTCTCCCCCGCCACCAGCGCGGCCACGGTCACGAACAGTGCCACACCGCCGACGCAGGCGGAAATGGCTATCACCGAGGCGTGGTTGAGCTTCACGTTGTAGATGCGGGCGTTGAGCACCGCGGTGATGACGAGAGCGATGGCCCCGAGCGGCTGCACGATGATGAGCGGCGACCAGACCAGCGCCGTCAACTGGAAAGCGATGGCGAAGGCGAGCATCAGCGTGCCGAGTACCCACGACGGACGGCCGAGAAGCTGTTTCAGCTGGCCGACGTTCAGTCCGCTGCGCGCGTCGACGCCGCTGGTCTCTTCGACCTTCGTCACTCCGCGGTGCTGGAATTGGGCGCCAAGCGACAGGAACACAGCGCCGACGATCGCCAATGGGATGCCGATGAGCTGACTGGGATTGCGAACGAACTCTGCCGTCAGGTCGTTGAAGTCGTTGTTCGCAAACATCACGTTGTGAGCCTACAACGGGCCTGTCGCGGTTAGGCTCAACGAATGGCCATTCTCCCCATTCGCATCACGGGTGACCCTGTGCTCCACTCCCCTGCCGCGCCAGTGACCGAATTCGACGACACGCTGCGGCAGCTCGTCTCCGACATGTTCGAGACGATGGATGCGGCGCCCGGCGTCGGTCTCGCCGCCCCGCAGGTCGGCGTCCCGCTCCGGATCTTCGTGTACGGCTACGACACCGATGAGCACGGCCCGTGGCGCGGCGTCGTGATCAACCCGGAAATGTGGATCACTCCTGCCCCTGCCGGCGAGCCGGATGAAGAACTCGAGTCGGAGGGTTGCCTGTCGTTCCCCGGTGAGCGGTTCCCATTGCGTCGCGCTGACGAAGCGATCGTGACCGGTGTCGACCTTGACGGGCAGCCGGTCGAGATCCGCGTCGACGGTTGGCGTGCTCGTATTCTTCAGCACGAATATGACCACCTGGACGGGTATCTCTACGTCGACCGGCTTCGCCGGCACGAACGAAAGCTCGTCGCGAAGATCACCCGCAAAATGGGGTGGGGTGTCCCGGACGCCAGCTGGATGCCTGGCGTCGACAACCTCGACGACTGAGCTCGCCAAAAGCAAGAGCCCCGGGCGGAGGCACCGGGGCAAAAGAAAAGACCACAGGGGTGGAGCCCTTGTGGTCTTCTCAGCTCCTCGACTTGGACTCGAACCAAGAACCTACCGGTTAACAGCCGATTGCTCTGCCAATTGAGCTATCGAGGATTATGTGTTGCGCATTTACTTTACCAAAGGAATCGCAGACACCAAATCGGGAACGCGAATCCGTTCAGCCGGCTTCAGACGAAATGCTCGTATCCGAATGGGACAACCCAACGAGGAACGGATGCTGCGGGTGGGCGAGAAGCTCGTCGATCGGCCCCAGACCCACGATCCGGCCGTGGTGCAATGCTGCGACCCGGCAGGTGGTACGGCGCAGCAGCGAAAGGTCGTGACTGATGAGCACTGCGGCGAAACTTCCCTCTTCACGAAGCTGCATGACCAGGCCGCTGATCGCGCCGCGCACGGTGACGTCGATTCCCGCGGTCGGTTCGTCAGCCACCCACAGTTTCGGGCCGAGCACGAGCGATCGGGCCACGGCTACTCTCTGCCGTTGCCCGCTGGAGAGTTCGAACGGGAACGTGTCGAGGACCGCCAGCGGCAGTTGCACGGCGTCGAGCATGGTCGCGACCCGCAGACCGAGAGCCTTCCGGTTGTACAGGCGGTCCCGCGCCAGGATCGGCTGACCGATGATCTCCGCCACGGTCAGTTCAGGGGCGAGCCGGGAGGCGGCATCCTGGGGCAGGTACGCGACGTTGAAAGTCAGGCTGTTCAGTTCCCGGCGACGGATGCCACGCAGCCGGAAATCGAGGACCGTCGCGTCGCCGCCGACGATCACCGGCGCGGCATCCGCCCCTTTCGGCGTGATCAGGTCTCCGGCGAGGACGCGGGCGAGGGTGGACTTGCCTGCGCCTGCCTCCCCGACGATGCCAACGACTTCGTCGCTTCCGACGAGGAGGTCGACCCCGTCGAGCGCACGATATGGCGCGCTCATGCGGCGTCCAGGGTACTCGACCGCAAGGTCGTCGACCCGCACGGCTGTTCTCGCGCCTTCCGATGCAGTCATGGCACCATCCTGCCCTAAACGGGGCACGGCGCCACCCCTCACGCGCCGGTCATCGTTCGCGGAGCCTGCGGCGTTCCATTTCGAGCGCCATGAGTTCGCCCTGGAGCGCCCGGTAGCTCTCCCGCTCTTTCGGGTCGATCCGCTGCAGCCGTCCGAGCATGTCGTGGGACTGCCGCAGAAGATCCCGGTCGATCAACGCGACGGTGATCTCTCGCACGTAACTGGTCAGGTCACGTTCGGATCGCTCTGGGATGGGAGCGACGGCGAGTTGTTGCACCAGACCGGTCATCGGTGTCGGGACGGTCTCGGACACCCGGGCGAACCACGCGGCGGTCCCGAAGCTGTCGAGGGTTGCGGCGATGGCGTCACGGACGACCGCGAGGGTCGGGTTCACGAATCCGGTGAGGACAGCCCGCTGGACGAGGTCATGGCCGGCGAGCTCCGGATGCTGCAGGATCGCCATCAGGGCGTCCCGTTCAAGTCTCGTGGCGGGGTCTGCTGGCAGGTCCCTGAGTGACGCAGGGCGTTCCGCAGGAGCCTCTGCCTGGTTCTTGGAAGGGGAGGCACGGTTGCCGCCCTTGCCGGTGCGGCTGATGGCCGCCTGCACCTCGGCAAGGTCGACTCCAAGGTGCCGAGCGAGGACTCGTGTGTACCCGGGGCGTAAGGACGGGTCACGAATGTCGGCGATGATCGGCGCCGATTCCGTCAACGCGCCGACGCGTCCTTCGACGGTCTCCAGGTCGTACGCGGCAAGCGTCTGCCGAATGACGAACTCGAACATCGGTTCCTTGGCGTCGATCAGCCGGCGCACGGCGTCGTCTCCACGGTTGAGCCGCAGGTCGCAGGGGTCGAGGCCGTCCGGCGCAACGGCCACGTAGGTCTGAGCCGAGAATCGCTGCTCCTCGGCGAAGGCGCGCATCGCGGCCTTCTGCCCTGCAGCATCCGGGTCGAAGGTGAAGATGACCTCACCCTTGCCGCTGTCGTCGCCCATCACCCGTCGGAGGGTTTTGATGTGGTCGACGCCGAACGAGGTGCCGCAGGTGGCAACAGCGGTGGTCACCCCGGCCAGGTGGCAGGCCATCACGTCGGTGTATCCCTCGACGACAACGACGCGCCCGCTGCGCGAGACGTCGCGCTTGGCGAGGTCGAGCCCGTAGAGAACCTGCGCCTTGTGGTAAACCGCCGTTTCAGGAGTGTTGAGGTACTTGGGGCCTTTGTCGTCTTCGAGCAGTTTGCGCGCACCGAATCCGACGGTCTGGCCTGTGACATCACGGATCGGCCAGATCAATCGCCCGCGGAAGCGGTCGTAGATGCCGCGGTCGCCCTGGGAGACGAGACCGGACGCGGTTATCTCCTCCACGCTGAAGCCCTTGCCGCGGAGCACTTTGGTGAGAGCGTCCCAGCTCTTCGGCGCGAAGCCCACACCGAACCGGTCGGCGGCGACGTGGTCGAAGCCCCGCTCGCCGAGGAACCGGCGGCCGGGGTCTGCTCCCGGTGTGGCGAGCTGTTCACGGAACCAGGTTTCGGCGGCGGCATTCGCCGCGAGCAGCCGGGCGCGGTTGCCGTGATCGGGGGCGGCGCCGTCGCCGTCTTCGTAGGTGAGTTGGAAGCCGACCCGCGCCGCCAGCCGTTCGACAGCATCCGCGAAGGTCACGTGGTCCATCTTCTGCAGGAACGAGATGACGTCGCCTGATTCGCCACAGCCGAAGCAGTGGTAGAAGCCGAGCTGGGGGCGCACGTGGAAGCTGGGGCTGCGTTCGTCATGGAAGGGGCACAGACCCTTGAGCGAGCCGACGCCGGCGGACTTCAGACTGACGAAGTCACCGACGATGTCAGCGATATTCGTGCGTGACTTGACCTCTTCTATGTCGCTTGAGCGAATGCGGCCGGCCATCATCCCATCCTACCGACGATCCCCCAGCGGGCGGCCTCCCACGGGGAGGGCCGAGCCTAGGCGCTCAGCGCCAGGCGCTCGTGCCAGGCGAGGGCCGACTGGTCCGTCAGGCTTGCCACCTGGTCGACCACGACGCGCTTGCGGGCGGCGTCATCGCCGGCCTCGGCCCAATCGTCGGCGAAGCCGCGGTCGAGTGAGTCGTGCCCCGCCCGGAACAGTCCGTCGGCGAGATCGGTGAGGATATCCCGCTGCTGCCGGTAGATCGGCTGGCGGGCGTCGCTCGCCATCACGAAGGCAGCGACGATGCCCTTGAGCACGGCGATCTCGGCCTGCACCTCGGGCGGGACGACGACGCTCGCGCCGAACCGGATGAGACTGGACTGCGGGTAGGCCTCGCGGGTCGCCTGTGTGGCCGACTGCGAGAAATGGCCGATCATCTGGCTGGTGAAATTCTTCAGTTTGGCGAGGTCGCGGCGGGAGGCATCCCAGCTCGTCATCCAGACGTCGTATCCGGCGAGACGGTCGAACGCCGCCGCCATGTCGTCGAGGGTGAAGCTCTCCCCCGCCCACGCCTGGACAGCCCGGATCAGGGAATCATGGCCGGCACGCGCGCTGAGGAAGGCCGGGTCGATGTACTCGTTCACGATGGCGTCCTCGAAATCGTGTACCGAGTAGGCGATGTCGTCGGAGAGGTCCATCACCTCGGCTTCGATGCAGCGCTGGCGGCCAGGCGCACCTGCACGAAGCCAGACGAACGCGTCGGTGTCCTCGTTGAAGAACCCGAACTTCGCGCGTCCGCCCGGGTCGTGAACGGCTTGCGCGGCCGGCCAGGGGTACTTGCAGCTCGCGTCGAGGCTCGCACGGGTGAGGTTGAGTCCGTAGGACCGGCCGTCGGCGCCGAACACCTTCGGTTCGAGGCGGGTGAGGATCCGGAGAGTCTGCGCGTTCCCCTCGAAACCGCCGATGTCCTGTGCCCAGTCGTTGAGCGCGCGCTCTCCGTTGTGGCCGAACGGCGGATGGCCAAGGTCGTGGGCGAGGCAGGCGGTGTCGACGATGTCCGGTTCGAGCCCGAGGCTCGTGGCGAGTTCGCGTCCGACCTGGGCTACTTCCAGAGAGTGGGTGAGCCGGTTCCTGGCGAAGTCCAGCCCGGCGGCCGGGCTCAGTACCTGGGTTTTCGCAGCCAGGCGGCGCAAGGCGCTCGAGTGCAGCAGGCGTGCCCGGTCGCGGGCGAAGTCCGTGCGGCGCGAGGAGTGGTTTTCGGGCAGGGCGCGTTCGTTGTCGTGATCCGAATAGTCCTCGCTAGCCGCCACTGGTGTCCGCCTCTGTTTCGGTCAGGGTTCCGCGTTCGGTCACTCCGATCGTGCGGGAGTTCAGCCAGCCATCCGGCAACACCGTGCGTTTCGGCGACCCGGCGCGACCGCGCTGGCCTTCCGCGTCGGCTCCCGGATACGGAAGGTCCCAGTCGAGGGTCGCCAGCAGATCATCAAGCTGATCGAGCGACTGGACGGTCGCAAGACTGGCTCGCAGGTCTCCGCCGACCGGGTATCCCTTGAAGTACCAGGCGACGTGCTTGCGGATGTCGCGGCATCCGCGTTCTTCGCTTTCGAAGAATTCGGCGAGCAGCTCGGCGTGCCGGCGGAACGTCGTTGCCACCTGGCCCAGCGTGGGGGTGAATCGGGTTGGTGAGCCGGTGAACGCAGCGGCAAGGTCGCCGAACAGCCAGGGCCGGCCAAGGCAGCCGCGACCCACGACGACGCCGTCGCAGCCGGTCTCGTCCATCATCCGGAGCGCGTCTTCGCCGGACCAGATGTCGCCGTTGCCGAGGATGGGGACGTTCGTCACCGTCTCTTTGAGTCGGGTGATCGCCGACCAGTCGGCCTGGCCGGAGTAGAACTCCGAGGCGGTCCGTGCGTGGAGGGCAATGCTGGCCACGCCCGCGCCTTCGGCGGCTTTGCCTGCTTCGAGATAGGTGAGGTGATCGGCGTCGATGCCTTTGCGCATCTTCACCGTCAGCGGGATGTCGCCGGCTGCCTTCACCGCGCCCTCGACGATGTCGCGGAACAGGTCCTGCTTCCACGGGAGTGCTGAACCGCCGCCCTTGCGGGTGACCTTGGGAACCGGGCATCCGAAGTTCAGGTCGATGTGGTCCGCGCGGTCCTCCGCGACGAGGATCGTCACGGCTTCGGAAACGGTCTTCGGGTCGACGCCGTAGAGCTGGATGCTGCGGGTGGTCTCCGACTCGTGGTGGTTGATCAGCCGCATCGTCTCCTTGTTGCGCTCGACGAGCGCGCGGGAGGTGATCATCTCGCTGACGTAGAGGCCGACGCCGAATTCGCGGCAGAGGCGGCGGAAGGCGGTGTTAGTGATCCCGGCCATGGGCGCGAGAACCACCGGCACGTCGAGCTCGAGGGAGCCGATCGTCAGTGCCGGGGTGTGGCTTATCGTGGGAATGGCAGACATGTCTCTCAATTCTCCCAGAAAGCTGGCGAAAGCATGACCGAGCAGGAATCCGGTGCAGGGATCGAGCGGATGCGAGCGGATGCTGCATCACGGGGACTCGAGGTCGAGGTGGTTTCGCGACCGAACGCTTCGAGCCTCGAAGAGGCGGCGAGCCTTCTCGGCATCGAACCGCGGGAGATCGTGAAGACCCTGGTGGTGAAGCGCCACGACGGCGACTTCCTGTTCGCGCTCGTACCAGGCGGCCGCAAGATCTCCTGGCCCAAACTGCGAGCCCTCGTCGGGGTGAACAAGCTGTCGATGCCCTCAGCGGATGCCGCGCTCGCGGCGACCGGGTACGGTCGCGGCACGATCACTCCGCTGGGGAGCTCGACCGCCTGGCCGGTGTGGGTCGATGAGACGGTGACCGGGCACAGGGTCGCGCTCGGCGCCGGTGATCACGGTCACAGCGCTTTCGTCGACGTGGACTCGCTCGTCGAGGCCTACGGAGCGACCGTCGCCGACATCACCGAACCGGAGTGAACGCCTTCTCGACAGCCGCGGTGACCTCGGCGAGGGAGGGAAGCGCGCACGCGTCGCCCTCGCAGGCGACAGCATCCGTTGCGCCGAGCAAGGTCAGTGCGGGTCTCGCCTGTCTTTCGGTCATGACGTGACCGCCGCGCGTTCGGTCCAGACCTGGTCGAGCACCTGCGCGAACGTTGCGGCTTCCTGAGCACCCGAGACGCCATACTTGCCGTCGATGACGAAGAACGGCACACCCTGGATGCCGTATTCGACGGCGAGGGCTTGGTCGGCGCGGACGTCGCCGAGGAACTCGTCCTCGTTGAGCGCACGAATCACGTCGTCCCGGTCGAGTCCGATTTCAGCGGCGAGGTCGGCAAGGTCCTCGACCCGGCCGACGTGCCTGCCTTCGGTGAAGTACGCCTTGAGCACTCGTTCCTTAGCCTCGACCTGCTTGCCGTGAGCCTTGGCGTAGTGCAGGAGCTGGTGGGCCTTGACGGTGTTGGTGTGCTGAAGGGCCTCGTAGTCGTAGTCCAGCCCGACGTTTTTCGCTATTCCCGTCACATTTTCGAGCATCGGCGCGACCTGTGCGATCGGGAGTCCCTTGTGCTGCGAAAGGAAGTCAGCCGCGCTCCCGTCGAAGTCGACCGGGGTGTCTGGGGCGAGTTCGAAGCTGTGGTACTCGACGATCACCTGGGGCGCGTCTGCGCCCGCTTTCTCAGCGAACGCGCTGGCGCCGGCTTCGAATTTGCGCTTACCGATGTAGCACCAGGGGCAGGCGATGTCGGACCAGATGTCGATTTTGATGGATTCACTCACCTCTGGCACAACCCATGCCCTCGCAGCGGTATTCCCCCGCGTGCATGAGGTTCCGGGCGACGCTCTGGATTCCGATTCGTTCGTCCGCCCCGCACGTCGGCATCCGTCGCACAAACCCGTCATCTGCGACGGATGTACGGCCGGGCTCCGGATTCCGTTTCGTTCGTCCGCCCCACACGTCGGCATCCGTCGCACAAACCCGCCATCTGCGACGGATGAACCGCGACTCCGGGAGGCG
>NZ_JAODMP010000073.1 GCF_025464835.1 Mycetocola sp.
GGCCCAGGCCAACATCGGCGTCGTCGGACTGGCGGTGATGGGCTCCAACCTCGCCCGCAACCTCGCCAGCCGCGAAGGAAACACCGTGGCGGTGTACAACCGCTCATGGGAGAAGACGAACACGCTCATCACCGAGCACCCCGAGGCCGGTTTCATCGCGTCGGAGAAGATCGAGGACTTCGTCGCGTCGCTGCAGAAGCCACGCACGGCGATCATCATGGTTCAGGCGGGCAAGGGCACCGACGCCGTCATCGACCAGCTCACGCAGCTGTTCGAACCGGGCGACATCATCGTCGACGGCGGTAACGCGCTCTTCACCGACACCATCCGCCGGGAGAAGGCGGTCCGTGAGACCGGCATCAACTTCGTCGGCGCCGGCATCTCCGGCGGCGAAGAGGGCGCGCTCAAGGGCCCGTCGATCATGCCAGGTGGATCGGCCGAGGCCTACGAGACGCTCGGCCCGATCCTCTCCTCGATCGCGGCCATCGCCGAGGGGGAGCCCTGCGTCACCCACATCGGCACCGACGGCGCCGGTCACTTCGTCAAGATGATCCACAACGGCATCGAGTACGCCGACATGCAGCTCATCGCCGAGGCATACGACCTCATCCGCCGTGGAACGGGCAAGACCCCCGCCGAGATCGCCGAGGTCTTCGCCGAGTGGAACCGCGGCGAGCTCGAGAGCTACCTGATCGAGATCACCGCAGAGGTCCTCCGTCAGGTCGACGCGAAGACCGGCCAACCCCTCGTCGACGTCATCGTCGACCAGGCCGGGTCGAAGGGCACCGGCGTCTGGACCGTTCAGACCGCCCTCAACCTGGGCACACCCGTGTCCGGCATCGCCGAGGCGGTCTTCGCGCGCGGTCTCTCGTCGCACCCCGAACAGCGCGAGGCGGCATCCGACCTTCCTGGCCCGAGCGACGACTGGACCGTCGAGGACAAGGACGCCTTCATCGAAGACGTGCGGCTCGCACTCTATGCGTCGAAGATCGTCGCGTACTCGCAGGGCTTCGACGCCATCGCAGCAGGCGCAGACGAGCACGGCTGGAACATCGATCTCGGCGCAGTGTCGAAGATCTGGCGTGGCGGGTGCATCATCCGCGCCCAGTTCCTCAACCGGATCGCCGACTCGTACGCAGAGGTACCTGACCTCAAGCTCCTCCTCGCGGCGCCGTACTTCGCTGACGCGATGGCCGGCGCACAGGAGGCCTGGCGCCGCGTCGTCGTCGCATCCGCCCAGTCCGGTATCCCGGCGCCGGCCTTCTCCTCGTCGCTGTCGTACTACGACGGCCTGCGCGCCGAGCGGCTCCCGGCTGCGCTCGTGCAGGGTCAGCGCGACTTCTTCGGTGCGCACACCTACAAGCGGACCGATGCCGAAGGCACCTTCCACACGCTGTGGTCAGGCGACCGCAGCGAGATCCAGGCCGTCGACGCCCACTAGCCGCCCCAGCACCAGCCGGGCCCCCTTCGCGCGCCGAAGGGGGCCCGGCTTGTTACCACCCCTGCTCCTGCCCTGCTCACGGCGGCGCCCGCCAGGAGGATCTCCACCGGTCTACGCCCGACAGGTGGGGTGACCCCAAGGAAATTTCCGCTGTCTGGCACACCACCCTCCTGTCGAACAGGGGCCGGGCCGGTACGCTCGATATATCCCCAGCACCCCGGAAGGCCCCATGACAACGAACCTGCCGATCACCCTGCCGGACACCCGCCGGGCAGCCAGCTGGAACCTCCTGCCTGGCGTACTCCTGGCGGCATCCGGCCTGCTGCTTTTCGGGCTGCACTGGCGGCCAGGCGGGTACGTCGTGCTCGCCGCGGCCCTCCTCGCCGCTGCGCTCGTCAACCGGGCGCTCGCCAAGGACCTGCTTCTCATCGGGGCAGGCCTCGTGATCATCAGCCTCGTTGAGATCAACACCGATATCTCGTGGGACCACATGGTCGTCATGGGCATCGCCCTCGCAGCGGCGGTGATCCTGCCCTACGTGGTCTCTCGGTTCGTGTACCGCGACCATGCCATCCGGTTCCCCGTGCTCACCGGCCAACGCTGGACCCGTGTCGAGCTCTGGTATCTCATCGCGGTGCTCGTGCTCGGCTGGTTCCTGTTGCCGGTGTACATGATCCCCACCGGCGTGTTCGAGAACTGGCCGGCGGCATCCGATCCGGCGTCGATCGGCCGGCTGTTCCTCGGCACCAATGCACTCGGGATCTGGGACGAACTCTTCTTCATCTGCACCTGCTTCACCCTGCTGCGCCGGCACTTCCCTGACTGGCAGGCGAATCTCTTTCAGGCGGTGCTCTTCACCTCGTTCCTGTGGGAACTGGGATTCCACTCCTGGGGCCCGTTCCTCATCTTCCCGTTCGCGCTCGTCCAGGGTTGGATCTTCAAGCAGACCAAGTCCCTGTCGTACATCGTCAGCGTCCACCTGCTCTTCGACTTCGTGCTGTTCCTCGTGCTGCTCCACGCACACAATCGCGAGTGGTTAGACATCTTCCTCTATTGACCGCCTTCCCGGGGCCCGGGGCATGGCTGGGAATCGCCGGCTCGCGCTCTCAATCCGGTGCCTGGCGGGGCACAATGGAAAGCCAACCGTAGAGGAGATACTCATGACTGACGACCGGACCCAGGACTCCCCCATCCAGGACCAGCACCCTCAGCCACTCGAGGACAAGGTGGCGGGAATTCTGGTGCAGGAGGAAGCAGACCTCGCGGGCCACGACCAGCCCGAAGTTCTCGAAGCACTTCGCCAGCGATTCGCGGATGCCGGGATCGCGATCTCCGAGGACGAGCTGATCGAGCAGAGCACGCGGATCTCCGCTTCCGACGGCGGAAACTATTCCAACGGCTGAGATCACCAATTCGAGAACTGTCAACCCCCTGTACAGGGGAACCGCTCGAACTTATCCTCAACATTAGAAGATCCTCCCCCGAGTTACCCCGCTTAGGTGCTAGTGAGAGCACCCGGACGCCGGGATATTCCGGAGGGTCTTTGAGGGCGGGATAGTCGGGATATCCCGCCCTCTTTCTTGCTCTCTTCGCCTACGCGGCACCGTCGAACATGCTCGTCACTGAGCCGTCCTCGAAGACCTCGCGGATCGCGCGACCGAGCAGCGGTGCGATGGGCAGAACGGTGAGGCTCGGGAAGCGCTTCTCGTCCGGAATCGGCAGGGTGTCAGTGACCACGACCGAGTCGATGAAGTCGCTCTGCAGGATCTCGGTCGCCGGGTCGCTGAAGACGGCGTGAGTCGCAGCGACCACGACACCGATCGCGCCGGCGGCCTTGAGGGCTTCTGCCGCGCGGACGATCGTGCGGCCGGTGTCGATGAGGTCGTCGACGAGGAGGCACACCCGCCCCTCGACCTGTCCGACGATTTCGTGCACGGAGACCTGGTTCGGCACCAGCGGGTCGCGACGCTTGTGGATGATCGCGAGGGGCACGCCGAGCTTGTCGCTCCAGATGTCGGCGACACGCACACGTCCCATGTCGGGCGATACGACCGTGAGGGTTTCGGGGTCGAGTTTCTCGCGGAAATGGTTCAGCAGCACGGGCATAGCGAAGAGGTGGTCGACAGGGCCGTCGAAGAAGCCCTGGATCTGCGCCGCGTGCAGGTCGACAGACATGATGCGGTCAGCGCCGGCGACCTTGAACAGGTCGGCGACCAACCGGGCTGAGATCGGCTCGCGGCCGCGGCCTTTCTTGTCCTGGCGCGCGTACGGGTAGAACGGGGCGACCACGGTGATGCGCTTGGCGGACGCTCGCTTGAGGGCATCGACCATGATGAGCTGTTCCATCAGCCACTCGTTGATCGGAGCGGTGTGCGACTGGATGACGAACGCATCGCTTCCGCGCACGCTTTCGTCGAAGCGCGCGTAGAGCTCCCCGTTGGCGAACGTGCGTGCATCCGTCGGCACGAGTTCGGAGCCGAGCTCCGCAGCGATGTCGAGCGCCAGTTGCGGGTGCGCCCTCCCTGACACGAGGACAAGTCGTTTCACTCCGCTGCTTTTGATGCCCGACACGAGCCCTGCTTCCTGCCGACACGGTCGGCGTTAGTGCTTAGTTTTCTTCGGGGGACGCGTGCCTGGCGCGGGCTGCAGCATCCGCTGCCGCCGTGCCTGGACGGTGGGATTCTGTCCAGCCGTCCATGTTCCGCTGGGGGGCGACGGTGATCGCCAGCGCTCCGGCCGGGACGTCCTTTCGGACGACGGTTCCAGCTCCGGTATACGCCCCGTCGCCAATCCTAACCGGAGCGACGAAGACGCCGTGCGAGCCGGTCCGTACGTGTGACCCCACAACCGACGAGTGCTTCTTCACTCCGTCGTAGTTCGCGAAGATGCTTCCAGCGCCGATGTTCGATTGCTCGCCGATCTCGGCGTCGCCGACGTATGACAGGTGCGGAACCTTGCTCCCGGTACCAATGCGGGCGTTCTTGGTCTCGACGAAGGCACCGATCTTGCCGTCGGCGCCGAGAATGGTTCCTGGCCGCAGGTAGGAGAACGGTCCGACGGATGCCCCTGCGCCGATCACGGCGAGGGTCGCGTCTGTGCGCCTCACCTCAGCCCCTTCGCCCACTTCACAGTCGACGAGAGTGGTGTCTGGGCCGATGACGGCGCCGGTCTCGATTGCTGTGGCGCCGAGAAGCTGCGTCCCCGGCTTCACGGTTACATCAGGAGCGAGACTGACCTTGAGGTCGATCCACGTCGACGCGGGGTCCTGAATGGTCACGCCGGCCATCTGCCAGCCGCGGACGATGAGCGAGTTCAGGCGCTGGGCCTGGGCGCTCAGCTGCGCCCGGTCGTTGACTCCCTCGACGAGCCACGGTTCGGCGACCGGGATCGCCGCGACGTCCCCGCCTGAGGCGCGGAGCAGTTCCACCACATCGGTGAGATATTTCTCGCCCTGGGCGTTGTCGGTTGTCAGGTTCGCCAGCTGCGCCCGAAGCGCACCGAGCGTGAAGAGGTAGACGCCGGCGTTGATCTCCCGCACTGCACGCTCCTCGTCGGAGGCATCCTTCTGTTCCACGATGCGGTCGAGCCCGCCGGACTCGCCACGGATGATGCGACCGTAGCCGGTGGCGTCATCGAGCACTGCTGAGAGCAGCGTCGCGACGGTCCGCGCTTCGCGGTGCCGGGCGACGAGTGAGGACAGGGTGTCGGCGTCGAGGAGCGGAACGTCGCCGTTGACGACGAGGACGTCACCATCAAAGTTCGCGGGAAGAGCATCGACGGCCTGCTCGACGGCACGCCCGGTGCCAGGGACCTCGTCCTGGTCGACGATGATGCTGTCGGGCAGTTCTTCGCTGATGACCTTGACGAGGCGGTCCCGTTCGTGGCGTACGACGGCGACGACGTGGGCTGCGTCAAGTGCGCGGGCCGTTGCCAGGACGTGCCCGACGAGCGGGATACCGGCGATCGGGTGGAGCAGCTTCGGGGTCGAGGATTTCATCCGCGTTCCCTGGCCGGCCGCCAGGATCACGATGGCAAGGTTGTTGTCTGGCACGATTCTCCCCAAGGAATTCGATCGGGCGAACTGCCCACATTCGTTCAGGTCGCCCGGGCCCGAGGCCGGGACGTTCCGCTCCGCCTCCAGGACTCGAACCTGGACCGAACAACTCCAAAGGTTGCCGTGCTGCCATTACACTAAGGCGGACCGCACTCACGTGCAGTAGTCCAGTCTGCCAGATTCTTGCTGCGCGCATCGCCGCTTCCGCGCAGCCATAATGGACGCATGCCAGAAGACACCGACGAAGTCGATCGTATCGTCGAGGCATGGCAGCGAGAGCGGCCCGACCTCAATTTCGCCCCGCTGCAGGTGCTCTCCCGGGTCGGCCGGCTGACTCGTCACCTCGATCGGGCCCGTCGCACGGCCTTCGCCCGCTCAAAACTGGAGTCGTGGGAATTCGACGTGCTGAGCGCCCTGCGTCGAGCAGGTGAGCCGTACACCCTCAGTCCCAAGCAGTTGCTTCAGCAGACCCTCGTCTCAAGCGGCACGATGACCAACCGCATCGACCGGCTCGTGGCATCCGGCCTGGTCGAACGGAGAGCTGACCCTGGTGACGGTCGCGGGATCCTCGTGGTGATGACGCTGACCGGGCTCACCCGGGTCGACGCCGCGATCACCCGCCTCGTCGACGCCGAAGCCGACATGCTGGCGGCGCTGTCATCGGCCGACCAGCAGAAACTCGCTGCCCTGCTGCGCAAGCTCAGCATGGGCTTCGACCGGAGCTGAGCCCTAACGCCGCAGGATCCTCCGCGCGAGGGCGTTCCCGGAGAACTGGACCAGCTGCACGAGCAGGATGATGACGAGCACGGCCGCCCAGGTCACCGCCGGATTGAACTGGCGGTAGCCGTATTGAATGGCGAAGTTGCCGATGCCGCCGCCGCCGATGTAGCCACCGACCGCTGACATGTCGACGATGGCCACGAACACGAAGGTGTAGCCGAGAATCAGCGGCCCGAGGGCTTCCGGAAGGATCACGGTGCGGATGATCCGGAACGGACCGGCGCCGGCCGCGCGGGCGGCTTCGATCACACCAGGCGACACGGTCAACAGGTTCTGTTCGACGATCCGGCTGATCCCGAAGGCGGCACCGAGCGAGATGGCGAAGATCAGCGCGCTGTTCCCGATACCAGTGCCGACGGCCAGCCGGGCGAGCGGCTGGACGGCGGCGATGAAGATGATGAACGGGATCGGCCGGAAGACGTTGACGAGAATGTTGAGCAGCGTGAACGCCACCCGGTTCTCGAACAGGCTGCCGGCGCGCGTCGTGTACAAGCCCAGTCCGATAACGAGGCCGCCGATACCTCCGAAGAACAGGCTGATGACGACGATGTAGAGAGTTTCTACCGTTGCTTCGCCGAGATCGGGAAGGAGGTCGAGAAGTCGTTCCATGTCAGTTCGCCTCCGTCACGAGTGAGCGCTGCGAGATTCGGGCGAGGACACCGTCGATGGCGGCGTTCGGCCCGGTGAGCGCAAGAGTGAGGTGGCCGAATGCCCGCCCGCGGATGTCATTGATCCCGCCGTAGACCAGCTCGAAACCCACGCCAGCCTCGGCCAGGTCAAGAAACACCTGCGCCTGCGAGCTGTCGCCGTCGCGGAAGGAGAAGGTGACGATCCGGCCGGCATGCCGTGCGCGCAGCGCATCCACTTCGGCGGCGGTCGGGATGCCCTGCACCACCGTCTGCACGAATCGCGCGGATGCGGCGTTCTGCGGGTTGGAGAACACGTCGAAGACGTCCCCGCGTTCGACGATGCGACCGCCGTCCATCACGGCGACCTTGGTCGCGAGGCTGCGGATGACATCCATCTCGTGGGTGATCAGGATGATGGTGACGCCGAGTTCCCGGTTGACGCGTTCCAGCAGCGCGAGCACTTCACCGGTCGTCTCCGGGTCAAGAGCACTCGTGGCTTCATCCGCCAGGAGGAGAGCGGGCGAGGTCGCAAGCGCGCGGGCGATGCCAACACGCTGCTTCTGGCCCCCGGAGAGCTGGTCCGGGTAGTTTCTCGCTTTATCGGCGAGGCCGACGAAGTCGAGCAGCTCATCGACCCGTTGCCGGATCTCGGCCGATGGACGACCGGCCACCTCGAGCGGGTAGGCCACGTTGCGCGCGACCGTCTTCGAGTTGAAGAGGTTGAACTGTTGGAAGATCATTCCGATGTCGCCGCGGACGGCGCGAAGGTCCCGCTCGCGCAGTGTGGTGACGTCACGACCGTTCACGATGATGCTGCCCGATGTTGTCTTCTCGAGCGCATTCACGAGCCTGATCAGAGTCGATTTGCCTGCCCCGGAGTAGCCGATGATGCCGTAGACGTCACCCTGCTCCACGTCGAGACTGACGGAGTCGATCGCGACGACCGGCGCCCCGCCCCTAGAGGCGGGCGGGTAGGTCTTGACGACGTCCGTCAATGTCACGATGCTCATGCGGTTCCTTGTCCGTGTGCGCGAACAGGCGCCGGGGGTCTCCCCCGGCGCCGTCCACTATCCCGGTTCTGGTTTCGGTCAGCCCTGCTCGGCGATCTGCTTCTGCACGGTGGCGAGGGACTTCTCGAGCTCCTCCGCCGGTGTGGTGAGCAGGACAGCCGTTCCTCCGGCATCCGCCACCACTCCGTCGGTCACTGCCTTGGTGTTCTGGTAGATCTCGACGAGCTTCTTGTACGTCGCGTTGTCCTTGTCCTCTGCACGCGCGGCGAAGATGTTCGCGTACGGGAGTGCGTTCGGGTCGGACGGGTCGTCCTGAGCGATCGCCTCGGATGCTTCGAGCCCGGAGTCGGCGATGTAGTCGTTGTTGACGATGGCCGCTGCGACATCCGGAAGCGATGTTGCGGTCAACGCGGCATCCAGTTCGGTGACCTTGACGCGCGACGCGCCCGCGTCGATGTCGTCGAGGGTGGAATAGGCGCTTCCGCCGTCCTTGAGCTCGATGAGCCCGGCCGACTGGAGAACGAGCAGCCCACGAGACAGGTTCGTCGGGTCGCTGGGCACCGCCACGGTGGCGCCGTCCGGGATGTCCTTCACGTCGGTGTACTGGCTCGAGTACAGGCCGAGCGGGTAGATCGCCGTCGCTCCGATGGGAACCAGGTCCTGATTGTTGGCCTCGTTGTAGTCGGCCAGGTAGATGATGTGCTGGAACTGGTTGAGGTCGATCTCGCCCTCGGCGAGTGCCGGGTTGGGCTGGTTGTAGTCGGCGAAGTCCACGATCTCGACGGAGATACCCTCGTCGGCTGCAGCCTCGACGTAGGTCTCCCAGTACTCGTCGCTCGCGCCGACGACGCCGATGCGGACGGTCTCGTTCTCGGCGGCTCCGCCTGTTGTTTCGGCGCTCCCCGCGCACCCGACGAGCAGCGCAGCGAGCGGCACGACGGCCAGGGAGGCCAGGAGGCTCTTCTTCAGGGATGACTTCTTCACTGTGTTTCCTTCTTCTGACGCCGGACGTGCCTCCGGGCGGCGGGCGGGCACAGCGCAAACACCGGGTGTTCCCAGGCGGAAAGGGGGAAGGCTGCGCCGCGTCAGCGCTGGCACCCCATCAAAATAGCTGGGAAATCTTCCGATTGCGAAGCGAAGTGTCACACGGCGTCACAGATCATCCACGAGGAACGCGCTTCCCCTCATAATCTTCGATTTCCGGAACAGAGACAGAAGCGACGGCCCGGGCGCGCCTCCACGATTGCATTCTCACGATTTTTCGTGAGGCGCCGGAATCGTGGTCACAGAGCGACGTCGAGCTCGAGCACCGCCCATGACAGCGCAGGCAGGGTGAGCTTCACACCCCCGTTCACAACATCCACTCCGGCCAGAGGACGCAACTGCACCCGCTCGTCGCCGTTTCTGTTGGAGACGTGCCGATCGGTTCCGTCTGGCGCGTCGAGCACTTCCGCGCGCACGATGCGTTCGGCCCGGAAGCCGTTCAGCACGAGTTCCACCTCGGCCGCATCATCCAGGCTCCGGTTGGCCAGGAACAGGGCCACCCGCGAGTTCTCCTCGTCCCAGGTTGCGCTGACATCCACGATGTCCGCATCGCCGAACTGTGCCGTGGCCATGCGATCACTCGTCACATGTGCCTGCAGGATCCGGCCACGGGCGAGTGCGGCCATCCGCGCGAACGGCCAGAAGATCGCCTGTCGCCACGCCGGTCCGTTTTCCTCCGCTCGGATCGGAGCGATGACGTTGACCAGCTGCGCCTGATTGGCGATCGTCACCCGGTCTCCGTGGCGCAAAAGGGAGTTCAGAAGGGTTCCGACCACGACGGCATCCGTCAACGTGTATTCGTCTTCGATCAGCCGCGGATGCTCCCGCCAACCGGATTCCTGCACCCGGTGAAGCTGGTCCTCGGTTTCGAGCCCGCGCTGGTACCAGACGTTCCATTCATCGAATGAGAGGTGGATGCGCTTCTTGTGCCGTCCGCGCGCACGCACGGCGTCGGCGGTGGAGATGACCGACTCGATGAAGTGATCCATGTCGAGCGCGCAGGCCAGGAAGCTCGCGGCGTCACCGTTCTCCTCCTGGTAATACGCATGCAGTGAGATGTAGTCCACTTCTTCGTAGACGTGGCTGAGCACGGTGTGCTCCCACTCTCCGAAGGTCGGCATTGTCGAGTTGGAGCTGCCGACGGCGACGAGTTCGATCGTCGGATCGACGTATCGCATGGCTTTTGCGGCTTCCTTGGCCAGGCGACCATACTCCTCAGGCGTCTTGTGCCCGATCTGCCATGGGCCGTCGAGTTCATTTCCGAGGCACCAGAGCCGGATGTCGAACGGGTCCTCGGCTCCGTTCTTCCGGCGCAGGTCGGACAGGTACGTGCCGCCGGGGTGATTGGCGTACTCCACCAGTTCGCGGGCAGCGTCTACGCCGCGCGTGCCGAGGTTGATGGCCTGCATCACCTCGACTCCGGCCAGTCGCGACCAGTCCATGAATTCGTGCAGCCCGAACGCGTTCGACTCGACAGTGTGCCAGGCGCCGTCCAGACGGCGGGGCCGGGAGTCCACAGGGCCGACGCCGTCTTCCCAGTTGTAGCCAGAGACGAAATTGCCGCCCGGATATCGCACGACGGTGGGGCCCAGTTCGCGGACCAGGTCGAGCACGTCGGTCCGGAATCCAGATTCGTCGGCGGACGGGTGGCCCGGCTCGAATATCCCGGTGTACACGCACCGTCCCATGTGTTCGACGAACGATCCGAACAGCCGACGGGGCACATCGCCCACGGTGAAGTCGCGGGCGAGTGTGATTCGTGCCTGAGTCATGGTGTCCTTTCGTGTGCCGGTTCGCAGCGGCCGGCCGGCGTCACTGTCCACCGAAACCTGTGGTGGCGATTCCTTTGATGATCTGTCGTTGGAAGAAGAGGAACAGGATGATCAACGGCGCCGCCGCGAGAAGGGCCATGGCCATGTTCTGCGCGTACTGCACGCCGTAGGCGCTCTTCACCGTCTGCAGCCCGACCGGGAGAGTCATGAGTGAGGTGTCGTTGATGATGATGAACGGCCAAAGGAAGTTGTTCCAGGCGGCGATGAAAACGAAGATCGCCACCGCAGAGAGGATCGGCCGCGACAGCGGCAGCACGATCGTCCAAAAGATCCGGAGCCGGTTTGCCCCGTCGACGCGGGCAGCGTCCTCGAGTTCGATGGGGATCTGGTCGAAGAACTTCTTGAGGATGAAGACCATGGCGGGGTGGACGACCTGCGGCAGGATGAGACCCCAGTAGGTGTCGACCATGTTGAGCGCGAGCATCTCGTAGAACAGCGGGATGATGAGCACCTGCGGCGGGATGATGATCGACGCGATGACGAGGAAGTAGAGCCAGCCGCGGCCGGCGAAATCCAGTCGAGAGAACGCGTAGGCGGCGAGCGCGGCCGTGCCGACCGTGATGATGGTGATCACGGCCGAGGTCAGCAGACTGTTGAACGCCCAGACCGGGATGTTCCCTTCGGCAAGGACGTTAGCGTACGCCTCGAACGTGTAGCCGTTGGGGGCGAGCCAGGAGACCGGCGTGGCACCGGCATCCGCCTCGCTCTTCAGCGACGTGACGATGGCCCACGCGAACGGCAGCAGCCAGGTGATCGCCATGAGGATGAGCACGGCGATGGCGGCGATCCGCCCGGCTCCGAACCGGCGCTCCCCCGGTCTACGTGCCTGCTGGGTGCGGGCGGGCACCTCGACCGTTGTCGTGTCGACGATGGTCATGAGCGCGGCCCCCTTCTCGCCGTGAGGCGAATCTGGACGATCGAGATAATGATGATGATGGCGAAGAAGACGAAGGAGATCGCCGCCGAGTATCCGAAGCGGTAGCCGGTGAAGCCGGTCTCAAAGATGTAGACCACCGCAGACCGCGTGGTCCCTGCGGGCCCTCCCTGCGTCATCTGGTAGATCTGGTCGAAGACCTTGAGTGAGGCGAGGACCTGGAGGATCACGATGAGTCCCGTGGTCGGCGCGAGCTGCGGAATGGTGATCGAGAATAGCTGGCGCCACTTGCCTGCGCCGTCGATCGAGGCGGCCTCGTACTGCTGTTCCGGAATGTTCTGCAGCGCAGCGAGGTAGAGCAGGAAGTTGAAGCCGACGGTCCACCAGACAGTGGCGATGACGACGCCGTGCATGGCCCATTGCGGGTCCTGCAGCCAGGCGATCGGTTCGACACCGAGCGGCTTGAGCATCTCGTTGATCAGGCCCAATTGCGGGTTGAAGAGCCAGATCCAGAACAGCGAGACGACGGTGGATGCCAGCAGGAACGGCATGAAGAACGACAGCCGCCAGAGCCACTGGCCTGGCAGGCCCAGGTCGACGAGGAGAGCCATAATGAGCGCGACGAGCACGAGCGGGATGGTCGACAGGACAGTGAACCAGAGCGTGTTGAGCATGGAGCGCCACATGTCGGCGTCGGCAAGAGCCTCCGCGTAGTTCTCGAACCCGACGAACTCACCGCCGGCCCCGGTGAGCGTCGTGCCGGTGAAGCTCAAGTAGAGGCCGAAGAGGATCGGCCAGACGAGGAACAGGGCGAAGAAGACGCCGAACGGCGCGAAGAAGGCCCAACCGGTGAGGTTCGCGGCCCGTCGCCTCGCGCGTTTCGTGTCTGCGGCGGCCGGACCGGCTTGCGCCTGTGCCCGGCTGCTGACTGCCGATGTTGTCACTGCAGGCTCCTTACTCAGGCGACCGGGTTGGGTTTGGCGAGGAGCACGTTCAGGCGGCGGACGAATCCGCGGACCCCCTCGGCGGAGTCGGCGCCGCGGAAGACACCCTGAACGTTCTCGGCGAAGTAGTTCTGGAAGTCCGATCCGGACCCGGTGAACCAGGCCGGCGGGTCGTAGTTGAGCACCTCGGCGGCTGACGCGTAGTGCGCCTGCGGGACGAGGTCGGCGTAGCCGTCCGACTCGATGATCGGCAGAAACGCCGGGATGTGGCCGGCACCGGCCCAGTCGAACGATCCCTTCAGGATGCTCGCGACGAAACGGTACACCTCACGCCGCTGCGCTTCGTTCGGCGCCGACTGGTGCGGCAGTACGAACGCGTGCGAGTCGGCGTAGGCGGCGGGAGTGCCGAACAGGTTCGGAATCGGCTGGGCGTCGAACGGGATGCCGGCGTTGACGGCGGTCGGCAGTTCCCAGACCCCGGTGAAGAAGAGACCGCTCTCACCGTTGACGAACTCGGCCACGGCGGTGGCGTAGTCGCCGTTGGTGGCGGCGATGGTGCCGTCGAGCAGTTGTTTGATGAAGTCGAGGGCGGTGACGGCTGCGTCCTCGTCGATCTGCGCCGGTTCACCCGGGTCAAGAGTCATCTCAGCGCCGAGCTGTTTGTAGAACGTGTAGAACAGCCGCCACATTTGCGCCCCGTCACCGAGGTAACCATACGACAGGCCGTGTTTTCCGGTGACCGCCTGCATGGCCGTCGCGACCTCGAGGAACTGCTCCGGCGAGGTGATTTCGGCGAGTTGACCATTGTCGCCGAGGACCCCCGCTTGCTCGGCGATGTCCGTGTTGTACATCATGACGAACGGGTGCGCGTCGAGGGCGACGGAAAACAGGTCGCCGTCGATGACGCCCTTCTCCCAGATCCGCGGCGGGAAGTCTTGCTTCGTGACCCCGAATTCTTCGAGCAGATCGAGGTCCCACGGGTCGAGGAGCCCTCCAGGGGCGTACCCGGGCAGGCGGGACGCATGCATGATGGCGACGTCGGGAGCGCGTCCGCCGACGGATGCCATGGCGAGCTTCGTGTAGTACGGCGTGCCCCAGGCGAGCACCGTCTGGGTGGCGTGGAACTCCGGATTGTCTGCGTTCGCCGCGTCGACGAGACCGGCCATCACGATGCCGTCGCCACCGGACAACAGGTGCCAGAACTTCAGCGGCCGCGCGCCGCCCGCACCAGCAGGCGCACATCCGGACAGGGTCGGCCCGAGCACCGCTCCGCCGAAGACGGCGGCGCCGCCGAGAAGAATGGTTCGCCGTGACAGATTGGTGAAGTCGGCCATTGTGCACTCCCTTGTGGAGTGCCTATCTTTGCGCTGTTGCGAAACCCGCACAAGACCTTGCGCAGGAACGCAGAATCCCCCACCGCTCCTGAAAAGGTGCGGTGGGGGATGCTTTCGATCAGCTCAGGGCCTGCGGAACTGGTTGACCATCGGGCAGTCGAACGGGTCGCGTGCTGACAGTCCGACCCGGTTGAGGTAGTCGATGACGATGGCGTACGAGCGCACCAGGGTTGTCTCCGTGTACGTCACGCCGATGGTCTTGCAGTGCTCGATCACGATCTCGCGAGCGTGCTTCAGATGCGGGCGCGGCATGCTCGGGAACAGGTGGTGCTCGATCTGGTAGTTGAGCCCGCCCATGAAGTAGCTCATGCCCCTGCCGCGGATGTTGCGGCTGGTGAGGACCTGCTTGGACAGGAAGTCGACCTTCGCGCCCTCGGCGATGAGTGGCATGCCCTTGTGGTTGGGGGCGAACGACGCTCCCATGTAGACGCCGAAGACGGCCATCTGAACCCCGAGGAAAGCGAACGCCATGCCGACCGGCAGGAACACGAAAAGGATCGCGAGGTAGATACCCAGGCGCAGCCCGATGAGCGTGAACTCGAGCCAGCGCTTGTCGATGGTCTCGGATGTGAACAGGGTCCGGATGGAGAGGAAGTGGAGGTTGATTCCCTCGAGCGTCAGCAGGGGAAAGAAGAGGTATCCCTGGCGCCGGGTGATGAATGCGAGCAGCCCCTTGGCCTTCGCCGCATCCTCCTCTTTGAACGAGATCGTGTCGATCTCGATGTCCGGGTCCTTGCCGACGGTGTTGGGGTTGGCGTGGTGACGGGTGTGCTTTGTCATCCACCAGGCGTAGCTGATGCCGACGACACCGTCGGCGAGGATGCGGCCGAGGCGGTCGTTCGCCGGTCCGGACTCGAAGATCTGGCGGTGCGATGCCTCATGGGCGACGAACGCCACCTGGGTGAGGACGATGCCGAGGCCGGCTGCGATGAGCAACTGGAACCAGGAGTCCCCCAGAAGGATGAATCCCGTGGCGAGCCCGCCGAGCGCGAGGGCCAGGGCGGTGAGCACGAGCATGTAGAAACCGGTGCGGCGTTTGAGGAGACCCGCCTCGCGAACGGTTTTCAGTAGAGCGGCGAATGTTGTGGTCGGATTTTCCAGTCCGTCGATTCGCGTGGTGGTTTTACGTACGGGACCAAGGGTCGCTGTGACAGTCATGGCACCTCCAGAAGGGTTGAGCCCGACTTCCCAGCCGTGACGAGAACGAGCATGTGCTCGGGATGTTTCAGAGACTACGCGACGACATATTCCCTGAAGCGATTACAGTACGGGATCCGGCATATACTCAGCCGATTTCACAAATCGCTTGCATCTCAGATGCAGGTGGGTTAGTGTTGGCAGCGCAGTAGTAGTGTTACGCAGTGATTGATTTACGGCGGTTCCTTCATCTGAAGAGCCGCCGTTTCTTGTAGGAGCGGACAGGTACGCCGCATTTGGGATGACGACAGTCGTCATCCACGCAAGACTCCTAAGGAGATCATCATGGCAACAGGAACCGTCAAGTGGTTTAACGCAGAAAAAGGCTTCGGATTCATCGCTCCCGATGACGGAAGCGCCGACGTGTTCGCGCACTTCTCGGCCATCGCTTCCAGCGGCTTCCGCTCGCTCGAAGAGAACCAGAAGGTTGAATTCGAAACCGCAACGGGCCCCAAGGGCCTGCAGGCTGAGAACATCCGCCCGCTGTAACTAAAACTATTGCTTCGTCAGCTTCAGCTGACTATGTGATTCTTTGAAAAGCCGGCCTTCACGGGAAACCGTGGAGGCCGGCTTTTTTGTGTCTACGCGGTGGCTCGCGTGTAGGCGTCGCTACAAACGCTTGCCCGCCCCGCTCGCCCGCTCGCGTTGCCACAAATGGCCGTCCGCCCGCTTCCATTGCCACGAATGGCTGAACTCAGAGACGAAGTCCAGCCGTTCCTGGCACAGCAAAGCGGATGCTTCACATTAGAAGCGCCTACTCGAGGAGTTCCGAAAGCTCGAGCCAGCGCGTCTCGAGGGTGGCCAGGTCCGACTCATACGCACGGAGCCGGTCGTTGATCTCCCCCAGTCCCACATAGTCACCCTGATCGTGGGTGGCGAGAAGCTCATGCGTGTCGACGATCCGCTGGCGCATCTTCTGAATCTTGCGGTCGGTGGACGCGATCTCCTTCTGGGCGTTCCGGAGTTCGGCCCCGCCCAATTTGGGCGTTGCCGAGACGGCCGCCGCGCCGTCCGCGGCGAGCGGCGCGATCAGCGGCGCGGCATCCTGCCCTGAGCGGAGCGCGAGGTACTCGTCCACACCACCAGGAAGGTGCCGGAGATGCCCATCGAGGACGGCGTACTGCTGATCGGTTACCCGCTCGACGAGGTACCGGTCGTGCGACACGACGAGAAGGGTTCCCGGCCACGAGTCGAGGAGATCCTCGATCGCCGCGAGCATGTCGGTGTCGAGGTCGTTCGTGGGCTCGTCGAGGATGAGCACGTTGGGCTCGTCGAGAAGGATGAGCAACAGCTGCAACCGGCGCCGCTGCCCGCCGGAGAGATCCTTCACCGGGGTGGACAGCTGGGCGCTGGTGAAGCCGAGCCGTTCGAGCATCTGCCCGGGCGTCATCTCCTTGTCGCCGGTCACATATGAGGTCTTCTGCATGCCGACGACGGTGGAGACCCGTTCGTGCTCGATCTCCTTGAGCTCGTCGAGCTGCTGCGTGAGGCTCGCGATCTTCACCGTCTTGCCGCGCTTCACCCGGCCTGAGGTCGGGGTGACGGTGCCGGTGACAAGACCGAGGAGCGTCGACTTGCCTGCACCATTGACGCCGAGGATCGCGGTGCGCTCCCCCGGCGCGATCCGCCACTCGATGTCTTTCAGCACCGTCCGGGTTCCCGTCGCCGACTCCGGGTCCGGGTACACGACGCCGGCGTCGAGCAGGTCGACGACATCCTTGCCCAGCCGGGACGTGGCCATCTGGGCGAGCGCAACCGTGTTGCGCGGCTCCGGCTCGTTGGCGATCAAATCATACGCGGCGTCCATGCGGAACTTCGGTTTCGTCGTCCGTGCCGGAGCACCTCGGCGGAGCCAGGCGAGTTCCTTGCGCATGAGGTTCTGCCGTTTGTTCTCGCTCGCTGCGGCCATCCGGTCCCGTTCGACCCGCTGCAGGATGTACGCGGCGTACCCGCCCTCGAACGGTTCGATGAGCCGGTCGTGCACCTCCCAGGTGGCCGTGCAGACCTCGTCGAGGAACCAGCGGTCGTGGGTGACGACGATGAGGCCGCCGCTCGACGGCGACCAGCGCTTCTTCAGGTGGGCGGCGAGCCAGGCGATGCCCTCGACGTCGAGGTGGTTGGTGGGCTCGTCGAGAAACAGGACGTCCCAGTCACCGACGAGGAGCGCGGCGAGGGCGACACGGCGGCGCTGGCCACCGGAGAGCGATCCGATGGTCGCGTGCCAGGGGATGTCCTGGATGAGGCCACCGATGACATCGCGAATGAGTGAGCTTCCCGCCCACTCGTGGTCTTCGGCCGAGCCGACGATCGCCTGCGACACGATGAGGTCGTCCGGCTGCTCGTCGCGCTGGTCGAGCATGCCGATGGTGACGCCACGGCGGCGAGTGACGCGACCGCCGTCCGGTTCGATCCGCCCAGCGAGGAGGGAGAGCAGCGTCGACTTGCCGTCGCCGTTCCGTCCGACGATTCCGATCCGATCGCCCTCGTTCACCCCGGCAGTGACGGAATCGAAGATCACACGGGTCGGGTATTCAAGATGGAGCTGTTCTGCTCCGAGAAGGTGGGCCACCCCTCAAGCCTAAGCGCCGGGGAGTGAACCTCCCGCCATCAGTCGTGCAGGAGCCTGGCCCCGTGCACCGGCCCAGTGACACGGATCACATTGAGACGCGACGCGCTCAGGCTCACTTGCAGTTCGAGCGCGGTATCGGCATCCGGGGCGAGGAACGCCACGGTTGGTCCTGAGCCCGAGACGATCCCGGCCAGGGCTCCCATCTGCTCACCGAGTTCGAGAATGGTGCCGAGCCCAGGGGCGAGGTGGAGGGCAGCAGCTTGGAGGTCGTTGTGAAGGGCCTCGGCCAGC
This sequence comes from Mycetocola sp., assembly GCF_025464835.1. Taxonomy (GTDB): domain Bacteria; phylum Actinomycetota; class Actinomycetes; order Actinomycetales; family Microbacteriaceae; genus Mycetocola_A. The sequence goes on from NZ_JAODMP010000073.1 coordinate 18,060, forward strand.
TGTCTCGGGTCACCCGCGCGAAGAGCCTGCAACACTTCGGCGTCGACGGTCGGCTGGGGAACCGCCGGGAAGATGTCCTGCGCGTGCCGTTCCCTGTGTTCATCAAGCGCCCGATACACATCCGGCGTCGACATTCCGAACTCCGCGATGGCGAGCACCCAGGAGAAGCTACCCTTCGCCAGCGCCGGGCTGAGCCTGTCGCCTTTCCCGGTCCCGATGGCGGTTCCTCCTGTGAGCGCGAACGGCACGTCTGCGCCGAGCTTTCCGGCCATCGCCAACAGGTCGTCGCGGGGAACCTCGGTGCCCCAGAGTGCGTCACAGGCCAGCAGGGTGGCTGCGGCATCCGCCGAACCTCCGCCCATCCCGCCGGCGATGGGCACGTGTTTTTCGATCTCCAGGCGGACGCCGCCGCGGTAACCCGATTTGCGCGCCAGCATCCGTGCCGCCTTGATGGCTAGGTTGCTTCCGTCGACGGACAGCGAAGATGTGTCGATTGGCCCCGAGAAACTCACAGAGAAGTCAGGGGCCGGGTACGCGCGCACATCCTCGTACAGCGACACCGCCTGGAACGCCGTCGCGAGGTCGTGGTAGCCGTCCTCCATCAGTTCGCCGACCTTGAGGAAGACGTTGATCTTCCCTGGCGCCCGTGCGTGGGCGAAGGTCGAAGCCAGCGGAGCGGTCATGCAACAAACCTAACGCAGCACAGGCGGCAGAGCGCCCCTGAGGAACTCCTTTGCAGCGGTCATGCTACCCTCGGCGGCCAACCCGACGTGGCTCACCGCGACGGTGGTACCTGCCGCCGGAGTTGACCGACGTCGCCGGGCGATCGACGGCAGCGGATACGGATGCGACGGTCCTGGCGACGGCATCCTCCTGTTCCGTCGGCACACGATGGGACACCGTGACTTCGAAACTCCCGTCGGGCCTGCTCGACGTCCACGGTGATGTTCTGCGCCCACCACGGGTCGACACCGTGTTCGGTGGCGATCCAGGCCGCGATGACGTTGTGTTTCGAATCGGTCGCGTCTGCGTCCGTCAGGATCCTTCGTCAGCTCTCCCGGCTCTGGCCGGTCGTGGCGAGGACGGACGCGTCG
>NZ_JAODMP010000078.1 GCF_025464835.1 Mycetocola sp.
CGCGGTCCAGTAGGCGAAGGCCGCGCTTCCGCCGCCGGCCACGAGGAGGGCTGCGGTCGTGATGGCGATGAGCTTGTTGCGGTTCTTGATCCTGGCCATGAGAAATTCCTTCGGGGTAATGCGCTGATGCGCGCTCCGGGCACCGTCCGGCGCCTCTTGGGAATAAGCATCCGGTTGGGGCCTCAGGATTACCCCTCGCCCAAACGCAAACGTTTCGCCCGCGATCGATCCCGCCCGATCCGCTGCGCGCGGCACCGCCTACCCGCGCGGAAAACCAGGGAAGCGGAGAATTGCTCGTCACCCGCAGTGGGGATACGCATCGGCTCAGCCCGGTGCAGGTACTGCCCGCTCCGCCAGCGGGAATCGTGGCTTCTTGCGCTGATCTTGACCCGTTCCTGCGGCGACCCTGACCTTCGCGGGTCCGCACGGACGGGGGGCATCACCAGCGTGCCGCAGGCCCCTATAGTGGCAGCAGTTCGTTCGCGACCGAACTGCAACGGCGCTCACCGGAGTGCACCGCATGTCCGAGGGGGACCGCACCATGGCTGAAGACACCCGCCGCACCGCTGTGGTGATCGAAGACGACGTCGATATCCGCAGCCTCGTCGAAACCGTGCTGCGGCAGGCCGGCTTCGAGGTGTCCTCGACCGCGAGCGGCACCGACGGTGTCGAACTCGTCCGGGCGCACCGGCCGACCATCGTCACCCTCGACATCGGCCTGATCGACATCGATGGGCTGGAGGTCGCCCGTCGGATCCGCCTCTTCACCGACTGCTACATCGTCATGCTCACCGCACAGTCCGACGAGGCAGACCTCCTCTTCGGATTGGAATCCGGTGCAGACGACTACGTCATCAAACCGTTCCGCCCGAGGGAGCTCCGCGCACGCATCGAAGCGATGCTTCGCCGCCCCCGCGTCAGTGGCGCGATCGAAATGGATGCCGCCGCGACCATGCCAGCAACGGGGCCGGTTCTCCACACCCCCGCGACGGGAGCGCCCGAAGCCCCGTTGGACGACGAGCTCGTCTACAGTCACAACGGACTCACGCTCAACGCCGATACCCGCACGGTTGAAGTGGACGCGCTCGAGCTCGAGCTGACCCGCACGGAGTTCGACCTGCTCCGGTCGCTTCTGCACAGCAAACGCCGGGTGCGTTCCAAAGCCGACCTGGTGCGCGAGCTGCGGGACGAGGCGTACGTCGCGAACGACTTCGTCAGCGAGTCCGAGGAACGCTCGATCGAAGTGCACCTCGCCAACCTGCGACGGAAGCTTTCAGACGACGCGAAGCATCCGCGCTGGATCGAAACGGTCCGCGGCGTCGGCTACCGGCTTTCGCCGAGCCGCGGCTGACTCCGGCTCAGGCCGCCAGGCCCCGATCTCGCACCGCTGCCAGTGCAGAAAGAGTCTGCTCTCCGACAGTGCGCAGGGTTTCCAGCATGGCAGGGGCCTCGTCGAACCGCTTCGCCTGGATCAGGCTCTCCAGGCGGGCGCCGCAGGCGCTCAGTCGGCTGGCACCGACCATGGAACACGACACCTTGATGCTGAGAGCGCTGTCGAAACCAGCGGCGTGATCCCCGGCCGTGATGCTCTTCTCAACCCGACGCAGCCGCTCGGGCCACAGACTCATGAACGCCTCGAGAAATGCGTCAAGTCCTGCGTCGTCCTGGTCCAGCTCAGCGAGGAGAACCTCGAGCACGAGGAGATCGAGAAGGGGCGGATGCCCGGCGTCCCCAGGGGCGGGGGCGGTGAGGAGGGGGATGTTCACCACGTTCGCCAATCCTGAATCATTCACCGGGCATCTGCCCTCAAAGCGGTATTCGGGTTGCCGCCTGATGAGATCCTGCGCCGCGATCATCAGGATTCCTGGTGCTTGAACCTCAAGCTTTGCGAAAGACGCGACGCCAGTTCGGGGGGACGCGCGTGCGGGGGGCAGGGGTCTAGCGCGATGTGACCTGCGAGAATCTGCGGATGGCGAGCGGAACGAAGACGACGAGGATGACCACGACGCCGGTGAGCACGGCCAGTGCCGGGTACTGCTGGTGCCAGCTGTCGCCGACGGGGGTGCCAGCCGGCACGTTGCCGAACAGGTCGCGGGCGGCCTGAACGAGGGAGGTGACGGGGTTCCATTCGGCGAAAATCCGCAGCGGCCCCGGGAGCGTCTCAGCGGGCACGAAGGCGTTCGAGATGAACGTGAGCGGAAACAGGACGAGAAACGACACGTTGTTGATCACCTCGGGGCTGCGCACCATCATGCCGAGGAAGGCCATCACCCAGGACAGCGCGTAGGCGAAGAGAAGCAGCAGCGCCACTGCGGCGACCGCCTCCAGAAAGCTCGACCGGATCCGCCAGCCCACAACGAAGCCGGTCGCCATCATCACGGCCATGGAAATGCTGTTGATCAGAAGGTCGCCGTTGGTCCGACCGATCAGAACGGCGGATGGGCTCATCGGCAGGGTGCGGAAGCGGTCGATGATCCCGTCCTTGAGGTCCTGCGCCATCGCGGACCCGGAATAGGTCGACCCGAACACCACGGTTTGGGCGAAGATCCCAGCCATGATGAACTCGGTGTATGTGCTCCCCGGGATGTCGATGACGCCGGCGTAGACATAGGTGAACAGCAGCACGAACATGATCGGCTGGAGGGTCGTGAACACGAGGATGTCCGGCACCCGTTTGATCTTGATCAGGTTCCTGCGCGTCGTGATCCAGCCGTCATTGAACCAGCGGGCAACAGCGCCTGGCTGCGTCTCGGCATCCGGTCTTCTCGCCGTCGTCACCGTCACGGTGCTTTCTCCTTGAGCGTCCCGGTCTCAGCATCCGCCATGGTGGTGTGCCCGGTCAGCCGCAGGAAGACGTCGTCGAGTGTCGGCCGCCGCATGCCCGCGTCGAAAAGCGCCACCTCGTGCTCCTCTAGGTCACGCAGTACGAGTTGCAGGGCCGCGGGACCGCTCGCGACACTCACGGTGACGGTCCGTGAATCATTGGACACTGCGGGTTCGGCGGTGCCGTAGCGCCGCAGTACCTCCACCGTGGCGGCGACGGCATCCGGAGTCACCAGGTTGAGCTCCACCCGCTGGCCGCCGACGGATGCCTTCAGCTCGTCCGCGGTGCCTCTCGCGATCACCTTCCCCTCGTCGATGACGTTGATGTCATCGGCGAGCTGGTCGGCTTCCTCCAGGTACTGGGTGGTGAGCAGCACGGTGGTGCCCTCGCTCACGAGCGAGCGGATGATGTCCCACATGCCCAGGCGGCTGCGCGGGTCAAGCCCGGTGGTCGGCTCGTCGAGGAACAACACCGCGGGCTGGGTGACCAGTGCGCCAGCGAGGTCGATCCGCCGTCGCATGCCACCGGAAAACCCTTTGACCGGGCGGTTCTGCGCCTCGGACAGATCGAACAGGGCAATCAGTTCCTTCGCGCGTGCCCGCGATGCTCGCGCGCCGAGGTGATAGAGCCGTCCCACCATGTCGAGGTTCTCAAAACCCGTCAGGTTCTCATCCACAGCCGCGTACTGGCCGGAAACGCCGATCATCGGACGGATCGCCTCAGGGCGACGCACCACGTCGATGCCGCCGATCGTCGCTGTCCCGCTGTCGGGAACGATGAGTGTCGTGAGAACTTTCACCGCCGTTGTCTTGCCTGCACCGTTCGGCCCGAGCACAGCGGTGATGGTGCCGCGCGGCACACTGAGGTCCAGCCCGTCCAGTGCGTGGACCGGCGCTGCGCCCTTGGCGATGTAGGTCTTTGTGAGGCCGGAGGCCTCGACGAAATCCATCCTCCGAAGGTACTCTCCGATCCCCACCAGTCAACAGTTCCCGGCGAGAAAATCAGACGACGCTGAAGCCCTCCGGCAACCGCTCCCGGCCGGTCAACGCCATCAGCACCTGTTCTCCGTCGCCCTTGCGTGCGGCGATCCCCGCGGCCAGCGCTGCCGACTCCTCGATCAGGTCAGGGTCGAACCGGGCCTCCTGGCCGGTCGCGCGGGCGATGTCGATCGAGTGCACGACGAGTTCGAACACGCGGGTCCGAAGGTACTCCTCGAGTGGGATACCCATGCCGCCGAGCGACACCAGGCGCGACGGCTCCTGCGCAAGGATCAGAGCGAGCGCCCGCTCTTTCAGCGCCTCGATCCGCGAGACCTGCTCGTCGCCGAGTGCGATCCCCGCATCGACCCCGCGTTGCGCGATCGCCTCCGGATTCGTGTAGATCAGGTAGATCTGTCCGTAGTAGTCGCCGGCGGTTTCCATGTCGACCTGCCCTGCCGGGTCCAGCTCGAGGTATTCGCAGACAGTGATGAGAGCACGGGCGGTGTGGCCGACGAGCGATCGCACACTCCACACCCCGAGTCCAGGCGTTTCCCACTGATCGGACCGGATGCCACGGACGAGGTCAAGGAAGACATCGGCGGCGCGGGAGAAACTGGAGGCTGTGCCCATGCCCCATGGTTGCACGAACTGCTGCCAGACTGAAAGACATGGCACAGCTCGAGGTTCCCAACCCCCTTTTCTGGCTCGGGTCGTACACCGAAGACGCGGGTGGGTCCGGCGCGGGGGTCACCGCACTGCGGCAGGAGGACAGGGGGACGCTGCATCCGTTGTCGTCGTCCGCTCTCGACTCGCCGTCGTTCCTCGCTCCTCATCCGACCCTTCCTGTCGTCTATGCGGCCCTGGAGCATTCCGGAATGGTCGAGGCTCTCGCGCGTCGGGGCGAATTCGGACTCGTACCGCTCGGCAAGCCGATCGAAGCGGGGGAAGCGGTGTGCCAGCTCGCCGTGACACCGGACGGCTCGGCACTGATCGCCAGTTGTTACGGCGACGGCCGCGTCGTGGTGTTCGCGCTCGCTGCGAACGGTTCCTTCGCGGCCGACGGCGTCGTCGCTGATGCTTCGAACGACCCGTACGGCAACCCGCTCGCCGCGCAGGCTGCGTCGGAGGAGCCCGTGGACTTCGGCGACGACCCATTCGCGGAACTGGCACTGCGCAAAGCGGTGAGCGATGCCGCCCTGGACCGGCAGTCGCGGGCGCACGCCTCCCTCGTCCTTCCGGAAGGCCGCGTTGCGACGACGGATCTGGGCCACGACACCGTGCGCATCTGGGCGCGAACCGGTACGCGCCTCGCTCTCAGCCAGGAGATCGTCCTGCCGTTCGGCGTCGGCCCGCGGCACCTTCTCGCTCACCCATCTGGCCATGTGCATCTCGTCACCGAATACTCCAACGAGGTGTTCACCCTGGGGCGGGGCGACGACGGACGGTGGCGTGTCGTCGCATCCGTTCTCGCGACGGCGGACTCGATCGAGGAAGGCGACAACGCCTCGGAGATCAGCCTCGCCGCATCGCGCGATCAGCTTCACGTGTCGATCCGCGGGACGAACCGGGTGGCAACGCTCGCGATCACCGGCGACGGCTCGACCCTGCGCGCGGTCGCGGATGTCGACAGCGGAGGGAACTGGCCTCGCCACCACGTCGAGTCCGGGGAGCTGTTGCACGTCGCCAACGAGCGGTCGGGCGGTGTGTCCAGCTTTCGTCTGGACTCCCGCGGTGTGCCGTCCAAACGGATCGGGACGGTCGAGGTCGGTTCACCGACATGCCTGATCAGGGCGCGTCTCTAGGCTGATCCGGTGACAGCACGCATTCCCGACCCAGCGCCCCTCCTCGGCCGATTCCTCCGGCTCGACCCGATGACGCAGGTCGATTACCCAGGGCTGTTCGACGCCATCGCGGTGCCGGAGGTGTTCGCCGGGGGTTACGGCGGAGGGCCAGCCGGGTTGCCGCGCGATCTGGACGAGTTCGCGGACTTCGCAGCCGGCTACTTCGACCGCGGAACCAACCGGTCGTTCACGATCCGCCTGGTCGGCGGAGACGCGGACGGGCTCATCGTCGGCACCTCCACGCTCGGTGACTTCGACCCGGTGAACGAGCAGGCCCACCTCGGCTGGACCGCATACAGCCCAGGCGTCTGGGGTTCGGCCGTCAACGCCGAGGCGAAACTGCTTCTGCTCGGTCTCGCGTTCGATTCAGGGTTCGGGCGGGTGAAGATCCAGGCCGATGAACGCAACGAACGGTCCCGGGCAGCGATCGCGGGTATCGGCGCAACGTTTGAGGGGCTCATCCGGCGCGACAAACGGCGAGCAGACGGCAGCTGGCGCACGACAGCGCAGTTCTCGGTGATCGTCGACGACTGGCTCGACGTGCGCGCCGGGCTTGAGATGCGACTGTCCCGGCAGAACGGACCTGTGGTACCGCGTCGGTCCTGATCGGGCAGGATGTCGCGGTGCCGTGGCCGGAATCCGCCAGCGGTCGGTCGGAGCGGTCGATAGATTGACTGGGTGACCACCTCAAGCACCACCGGTCGTTCCTCCGGGAGCGCCACCTCGCCGAGTCCCGCTACCGCCCCCCAGCCGCGGATCGTCCTGCAGTTCGTCGGCATGGGACTGATCTGGGGCGCGAGCTTTCTCTTCATGAAAGTTGCGCTCGAGGGCGTCTCCTTCGGCCAGGTTGCGTGGACCCGCATCATGCTCGGGGCCCTCACGCTCGGCATCATCGCGCTCGTGACGCGCGCTCGGCTGCCACGGCAACCGATCGTCTGGCTGCACTGTGCGGTCATTTCGGTCACCTTCTGCGTGGTGCCTTATCTCCTGTTCGCCTGGGCCGAGCAATACATCTCGTCGAGCCTCGCCTCGATCCTCAACGCCGTGACGCCGATCACGACGGCGATCATGGCAACACTCGTGTTCCGGGTGGAGAAGCTCAACTGGGGCCAGATCCTCGGTGTGCTCGTCGGCATGGTGGGGGTCGTCGTGATCGTGGCGCCGTGGCAGGTCGGTGCGCTCCTCGGTGACTGGCGCGGTCAAATGGCCTGCCTCGGCGCGGTGACCTGTTACGGCTTCGCGCTCGGCTACCTCCGCCGGTTCCTCGCACCGTACCGTGTGCCGTCGATCACCTCCGCCCTCCTGTACATCGGAATGGCGGCGGTGATCATGCTGCTGCTCACCCCGGTGGTGGCGTGGCATCCGGTGCAACTCGACGTCTGGGTCGTGCTCAGCCTGGTCGGCCTCGGCGCGCTCGGCACGGGCGTCGTCTACATCTGGAACATGAACGTGCTGGCCGCATGGGGACCGACCGCGACCAGCGGGGTGACCTACGCGACCCCGGTCGTCGGGGTGATCCTCGGCGTGCTACTCCTGCACGAATCGCTGGGCTGGCATGAGCCCGTCGGCGCCGTGCTCGTGTTCCTGGGCATCCTGCTCACCCAGCAGCGTCTTCGGCTCCACCGTCGCGCCCTCGCCTGACCTCACCCAGGAGGATGACCCGGGATCAGCCTCAGGCTCGATGTGCGGATGCGCGGCGCCCGGTGATGCTGGAGCATCACAACTCTCCCCGATACTTCGCTCGTGCTGCCGCTGACCGGGATCGCGACGATTTCCGCTCCTCTCGATGTTCGTTGTCGTCGGCTGTCGTGTCACCGGTATCGCGCTTGTCTGGCTCGCTCTGTTCGCGATCCGGCCGGTGTTCACCCGGGTGCTGGCGCATCCCGAGCGGCTGTGGCCGGCCGTCGCACTCCGGATGCCGCGCCGGGTCGTCTGGCTCGGCGCGGTAGATTGGGGGCATGGTCGAGAATGAAGTCTCCGCAGAGCTCAACAGCCTCCGACGCAGCATCGACAACATCGATGCCGCGCTGATTCACATGCTGGCCGAGCGGTTCAAGGCCACCCAGCAGGTCGGCACCCTCAAGGCCGAGCACGGGCTTCCGCCGGCCGATCCCGAGCGCGAGAAGCGCCAGATAGCGCGACTGCGCGGGCTCGCCGAGGAGGCACACCTCGACCCGGCTTTCGCCGAGAAGTGGTTCAATTTCGTCGTCGCCGAGGTCATCCACCACCACGAACAGATCGCCAACGGGCAACGGTGACCTGGGACCCGGCGCGGCTTCCGTCCCAGCAGGGGCGGGTCGTTGCGGTGACGGGGGCGAACGCCGGAATCGGGTTCTGGACGTCGCTTGCGCTCGCCGACGCCGGGGCATCCGTTCTCCTGGCCTGTAGGGACCTGCGGAGAGCGGATGCCGCGTCGCGCGCGATCCGCGCCCGCGTTCCGGATGCGGATCTCACGGTGCTGCGGCTGGACACGGCCGACCTCTCGTCGGTGCGCGCAGCGGGCGAACACCTGGCAGGGCTCGAGCGGCTTGACGCCCTCGTGAACAATGCAGGCGTCGTGCATCCGCCGCGGCGCCGGGTTGAGACCTCCGACGGGCTCGAGCTCATCGCGGCCACCAACTTCTTCGGCGCGTTCGCGCTCACCGCCGCGGCCCTTCCCGCGCTTGAACGGACGACGGGTTCGCGCGTCGTTTCACTCGGCAGCATCGCCAGTTGGCTTGTGTCGCTGCGGCTCGACGACCTGCAGCTCGAACGCCGGTACACCGGCTGGAGGGCGTACGCCCAGTCGAAGATCCTGCTGTCGTCGTTCGGGTTCGACCTCGACCGTCGCCTGCGGACCCGTGGGAGCGGCATCCGATCGTTCGTCGCCCACCCGGGGTACTCGATCTCCGGTCGCACCGCGCGCGTGCCCGGCGTGAACGAGCCCAGTCACGGCAAACGGTTCGTCGATTCGTTGCAGTCGCCGTTCAGCCAGGGCAAGGAGCGCGGCGCCGAGTCGGTTGTGCGCGCTGTCGCTGATCCGGACGCCGTCGGCGGCACCTTCTTCGGCCCGCGCTATCTGATGAAGGGCGAGGCGCACGAGGCGTGGGCGGCGCCGGTCACCATCGACAGAGGCGTCGCGCAGGCGATCTGGGCCGAAGCTGAGGTCGCGACCAGGACCCCGTTCCTCTGACCCGGTGCGATGCGGGCGGAGCCGTCCGGAAGCACGCGAACCGATTGCAGGAGATCGTACGTCTAGCAGGACATTTCCGCTGATTTCGCCCTGATAAGCGTGCGATCTCCTGTTTCACCGGCGGCCGCCCGGGGCTACGGCGTGCGCGGCACCAGCTGCCGCACGCTGACCGAACGTGACTGCGCCACAGCGAGGGTCGTCGCGGCGAGGGCGCCGAGCGTCCACAGCACCAGCCCGACGATCGCTGGGACAAGCCCACCGCCGCCAGTGACGATGGACTGGAAAGCGTTCAGTCCTGGCTGCAGCGGCAGAAACTCCACAGTCGAGTCGAGGACTGCGGGAGCCGTCGCGATGATGCTCGTGCCGATGAGCACCAGGGCGACGACCATCGAGATGAACCTGCCGGCGCCGCCGAACACGGCGTTGAGGGCCTGGTTGGTTGAAGCGAACGCGATCCCTGTGAGTGCGGCGACCGCGGCGAAGCCGAACCAGTCAGCCAGGTCGAGCTTCATCAACGGCTGCAGGATGCCGGCCACGAGCACACCCTGCACGACTCCGACGACAGCACCAGGCATCCACGCCTTCAACGCGAGAACCGTCGATGGGCGGGTCGAGCCGAGCACACGCCTGGGCACCGCCAACAGCACGAGGAAGCTCGCGAACGCGCCGAGCCAGAGGGCAAGCGCGGCGAAGAACGGAACACCTGCCGTGCCGAACGGGAGGCCGCCCGTCCCTTCGGCCACGACGGGTGTTGCGACGACGTCGGCGAGGGTCTCACGCTCGGACTCCGTGTAGCTGGGGATCGCGTCGGTCGCTTCGCCGAGGCCTGAGGCGAGGGAGTCCACACCGGTGGCAACACCGGCGGCTCCCTCCGACACTCCGGCGGCTCCCGTTGCGAGGCTTGCCGCTCCTGTTGCGAGCTCCAGTGCACCGGAGTTGACGGTCGTGCCTGAGCTCGCGAGCTGCGCTGCACCGGATGCCGCTGAGTCGATTCCGGAAGCGAGCGCCGGCATACCTGCGGCGAGAGCCGTCGTGCCGTCGGCGACCTGGCGGGCGCCGGCAGCGAGCCGAGCGGTCTGCGCGGCGGCTGCAGGATCCGTCGATCCCGTTGCCAGTGCGGCGAGCCCGTCGCAGAACGCTTGCGTCTCCTCCGCAGGCACAACGGCCTGCGCGCACTGGGCGGAGAGTCGCTGGAGTGCGGCGCCCTGCTGACCCATACCCGCCACGAGCGCATCGATCCCGTTCGCGACACCGGTGGCGCCGGTCGCGAGCTGGCCCACCTGGGCAGGCAACGCCGCCGTCTGCTGCCGCATTGTCGTCAGCCCACTCGACAGCTCCGACACACCACGGGTGTACTCGGTGACACCCGACGAGAAGCTGGATACGCCGCCAGAGAATTCGGTGGTACCGGACGCCAGTTGCGCAGCCCCGTCTGCGAGCGAAGTCGCGCCGGTCGCCAGTTCCTGGGCGCCATCGGCTGCGGTCCCGAGCTCGTCGCCGAGCGTGTTGAAGCCGACGTAGACGTTCTCGAGGTAGCTCGTGGTCAGCTGGTTGCCGACGAGGCTCGCAGCTGTCGATGTGATCACCGAGCTGATGGCGTCGTCGACGAGCCGGCTCTTGTCGCTCGTCTCGACGTCGATGGTGGCCCTCTCCGCGTCTCCCGGTTTCCCCGAGAAGGAGGTGGCCGCTGCCGAGAAGTTCTGTGGGATCGTGACGACGGCGGTGAAACGGCCCGAAGTCAGCCCGGAGTCTGCGTCTTCCTTGTCGGTCAGCACCCAGTTGTAGTTCGTGTCGGCGAGGTCGACGCCTGCCGCCGTCGAGGAGGACTCCGTCGACGCTCCTCCGACGAGACCGGCGGCGAGTTGGCGACCGAGCGGCACGGTCTGCCCGTCGAGCTCGACCGGCTCGTCGAGGTTCACGATCGCGGCGTCGACGGTGTCGAGCCGTTCCTGCGGGTTCCAGAACGCCCAGACAAGCACCCCAGCGACGACGAGCGGCACGAGCAGGATGCCGAGAACGGAACGCCACGTGATGCGACCGGTGGCGCGGGTTGCCTGGAAACGGGCGAGTGGCGTGCTCATGCGGATACCTCTGCTTCGTGCGTGAGTTCTGCGGGTGTCAGGTCGATCCGGACTGCGCTCCCGGCTCCGGGAACGGCGTCGGCGAGCGTCTCGGGGAACGCGGTGCCGACCGCGATGGCCAGTGCTGTATCGCGTGCTGTTGCGGCGCTCCGGGCGGAAAGCAGCACGTCGTGGATGTTGCGGCGGGTGACGGCATCCGTCACCTGGTCGATTCCGTCGAGGGCGATGAGCCGTGGCTTCTCGCGCAGCGCCTCGGTGAGATCGCGAACCGGGTCAGCTGCCTCGCTCAGCGAGACGAAGGCGGCGCGGGAGCGAACGGATGCGGCGCGGACGCCCGCAACGTAACCGGCCACTTTGAGGATGCCTGCGTCTGCGGTCATGCGGCCGGACAGAGTCAGCAGCAACGCGGTGACGCTTGCCTCCCGGTCGGCGGAGACGATCATGGTGCCGCCTTGCGGCAGGGAGAAGGAGACGTCGTCGAACAGTCGAGTGTTGCCTGCCTCCGAGGTGAGGCCCTCCGCCGTTGCGATGTCGTTCGATGCCGCCGCAGGCCAGTCCCGCAGTTCGATTTCTTTCGCGACGCCCTCACCCTCGACGTCGAACGAGGGGAGTGCGCGGTCGAGCCACCGGGGGATCCACCATGCCTTCTCGCCGAGCAGGGCGAGAACGGCGGGTACGAGAGTCATGCGAACGATGAAGGCGTCGACGAACACGCCAACAGCCAGGCCGAGCGCGATGGGCTTGATGTTGGTGTCGCCCTCCGGGACGAACGCGGCGAACACGGCGAACATGATGATCGCCGCTGCCGTGACGACCTTCGCGGACCCGAGAAATCCTGTCCTGATCGATTCGCGGGCTTTGCCGGAGTGAACGTAGTCCTCGCGCATGCGTGCGACGAGGAACACCTCGTAGTCCATGGCGAGTCCGAAGAGCACGCCCATGAGGATGATCGGCATGAAGCTGATGACCGGGCTGCCGGGGGTGATGTGCAGGGCTTCAGCGAACCACCCGTATTCGAACACCAGCGCAACGACCCCGAACGACGCGCAGACGCTGAGCAGATAGCCGAGCGTCGCCTTGATCGGCACCCAGACGGAGCGAAACACCATGGTGAGCAGCACGAGCGAGAGCCCGACCACGATCACGCCGAATGGAAGGAGTGCGCCACCGAGCTTGTCGGAGATGTCGATACCGACGGCGGTGAAGCCGGTGACGGAAAGGTCGACGTCGTACTCGTCGAGGAAGTAGTCGTGCATCGACCGGATCTCGGCGACGAGGTCCTTCGTAGCAACCGAGTCCGGGCCGCCCGACGGGACCACCTGGACGATTCCCGTGTCAGCGGTTTCGTTCGGGGTTGCCAGGGGCACGGCCGCGACACCGTCGAGTTTCTCGATCTCCGTTTTGAGATCGTCCATGAGCCCGAGCGGGTCCGTCGACGTAACGATCGATCCGGTCACGATGAGAGGTCCGTTGAAGCCCTCACCGAAGTTGTCGGAGATGAGGTCGTAGGTCACCCGTGCCGGGTCGTCTGCGGGGAGGCCTCCCGCGTCGGGGAGCGCGAGGCGAAGTCCGAGTGCCGGCGCAGATACCAAGCCGAGAATCGCGACGACCCCGAGGATCGTGACGATGGGGAACCGGGTTGCTGCCGTCACCCAACCGGCGAAGAAGCGGTTGGGGCGGTGTTCGACCGGGGGAGCGAGAACCGTCTGCTCTGTCGCCGCCGCGCCGTGAGCTTTGCGCTTGGCCCTGGACGTCTTTCCCGGCTTCGGGCGCAGCCGCTCGCCGGCGAAGCCGAGGAGAGCGGGAATGAGCGTGATCGAGATCAGCACGGTGATCGCCACGCCTACCGCTGCCGAGACCCCCATGACCGTGAGGAACGGTATGCCGGCAACACCGAGGCCGACGAGCGCGATGATGACGGTGAGCCCCGCGAAGATGACCGCGCTTCCCGCCGTTGCGACGCTGCGGGCGGCTGCCTCTTCGGTGTCGATACCGCCGCGGAGTTGTTCCTGGTATCTCGAGATGATGAAGAGCGCGTAGTCGATACCGACGGCGAGGCCGAGCATGAGCGCAAGCATGGGAGTGGTCGACGTGATGGAGCCGAAAGCTGTCGCGAGAAAGATGAAGGCGATCGAAATGCCGACGCCGAGCAGGGCGGTGACCAGGGGCATCCCGGCGGCGAGGACGGAACCGAACGTGAAGATGAGCACGAGAAGGGCGACGCCGACGCCGATGAGTTCGGTGGCGGTGAGCACAGGGAGGCTGGTGCTGAACAGCTGACCCCCGAGCGCAGATTCCGAGCCGTCCGGGAGCGCCTGAGCAATGGCATCCGCTTCTTCGACCAACGCCTCCTTGGTCGCTGCGGTGACCTCATACTGCGAATCCTCGAGCTGGATGCTGATGATCGCAGCACGTTCGTTCTCGCTGACGGCTCCGTCAATGTTCTCGTCGAACGGTGACACGGCGTTCGCGACGCCGGGGATGGCGTTGAGGGCATCCACGCCGTCGTTGAGAACGTCCTTGACAGCTCCTTCGCTCACGGTGTCACCCGCTGGGGCGACGACGGCGAGTTGGGCGGATGCGCCGCTCACCTGCGGGAACGTGGTCTTCAACGAGTCCAGTGCAGCCTGGGATTCGGTTCCGGGGATGGAGATCGCGTTGTCGAGCCCCTGGTTGAAGACCAGCGCGCCGCCGCCGATGAGGGCGAGGATCAGGAGCCAGGCACCGACGACGATCCCGCGTGCGTGGAACGCCCATCGGCCGAGCGAATACAGCAGAGAGGACAAGCGGACTCCTGAGATGAAAAGGGTGTGTGGATACATTAGTGTATCCAGTACGCCACTGTATCGAATACACTGATGTATCCCAGAGATCCCAGTAAGGTGTCAGGATGCCCTCCGAAATCGCAACCGTCGAGCCGGCCCAGATCGAGAGCGCTCGTCGTCGGAAGACCCGGGACCGTCTGATGGACGCGGCATACGAGGTTTTCGCCGAAACCGGTGTGCCCGCTGCATCCGTCGAAATGATCACCGAACGGGCCGGATTCACCCGCGGCGCCTTCTACTCCAACTTCGACACCAAGGAAGAGTTGTTCTTCGCCCTCGCCGAGCGCGAAAACCGGATCCGGCTCGAACGCCTACAGGAGGGCGTCGATGCGATCCTTCCCGAACTCGACCAGGCACCGCTTACCGAGGCAACGCTCGGCGACGTGGTCGCACGCTTCCTCGAACTCCAGTCAGACGACCAGCGCTGGTGCATCGTGCAGTCCGAATTCAAGCTCCTGGCGATGAGAAACCCTGCCGTCGCTGCCAGCTACCTTGCTTACCAGCGCGGTTTCCTCGCGCAACTGGCTGACCGCATCGACGACGCGGTGAGGTCGGTCGGTCTGCGGTTCACCCTGGAGCCGATCACGGCGATCGGCATCATCGTCAACGTGTACGAATCGGCCCTGCAGGAGGCCATCCTCGAGGGCAGCGACAGCGACTCGATCTCGGCCCCGCCCATGGCGCGGGCGACCCTGCCCGCCCTGGTCTCGTCGCTCACCGAGCCGCTGGGCTGACCGCCCGGTCGGGCCGGCGCTTGCACTCACCGGTTCGCCCCGCTCGTCAGCGCCGTCGGCGCTCCAGCAGGCGGTAGATGACCTTCCTGATCTCGCTGAACCACAGCACGGCGGATGCGGCAACGACGCACCAGAGCCAGTGCGCCGGGTCGAGCGGAGCGGTTCCGAAGGCGACCTGGAGGAAGGGAAGCTGCACGACGGCGACCTGCAGGAGCGCGGCGAGGACCACAGATCCACAGAGCCACGGGTTGCTGAACAGGCCGTGGAACGCGCTCGTCGTCTCCGATCGGGCGTTGAACGCGTTGAACAGCTGGGCGAAGACGAGGGTTGTGAACGCGGCCGTCCTGGCCACATCGAGGGAATCGGATCCGTGGAGGAACCCGCCGGGGAGGAAACGGTCGATCGTTGCGAGCGTCGCCAGCGCCATCACCAGGCCGACGGAGAGGATGCCGACCCACATGCGCCCGTCGATGGCCCGGTCGGTGAGCTTGCGCGGCGGCCTCGCCATGACGTCGTCGATTTCTGGGTCGACTCCCATCGCGAGGGCCGGTCCTGAGTCCGTCACGAGGTTGATCCAGAGGATCTGGGTTGCCAGGAGCGGGAGCACCACGGTTTCAGGGCCGGCGCCGGTGAGGCCGAGGGCGGCGGCGAACACGACGCCGAGGAACACCGTGAGCACCTCGCCCATGTTCGACGAGAGCAGGTAGCGCAGGAACTTCTTGATGTTGTCGAAGATCGCACGCCCCTGCCGGACCGCTGCGACGATGGTCGCGAAGTTGTCGTCGGCGAGGATCATCCGCGCCGCCTCTTTCGTGACCTCGGTGCCGGTGAGGCCCATCGCGATGCCGATGTCGGCGGATTTGAGGGCCGGTGCGTCGTTGACCCCGTCACCGGTCATGGCGACGATGCGGCCGTCGGCTTGCAGGGCGTCGACGAGCCGCAGCTTATGCAGGGGGGCGACGCGCGCGAAGACAGACACCGTTCGGGTGATCTCGCTAAGAGCGCCGGCGTCGAGCTCGTCGATCTCGGCCCCGGTGACTGCGCGACCGCCTGGCTCGATGATGCCGAGGTCTGTGGCGATGCGCGTGGCCGTGGCCGGGTGGTCGCCGGTGATCATCACGACCCGGATGCCGGCCCGCTGCGCTTCGGCGATGGCGGCGGCTACCTCGTTGCGGGGTGGGTCGATGATGCCTGCCGTGCCCGCATAGACCAGGTCGTGTTCGAGCGTCTCGGACGCGTAGTCCTCATCCTCGGTGACCGGGCGGTACGCCACCCCCAGTGTCCGGAACGCGTCGGAGGACAGCGCCTCGATATCGGCGAGAGCCTGCTGCCGACGCTCGTCGGTGAGCGGGACATCCGTGGTTCCGACCCGGAGCCGGGTGCAGTTGGAGAGGAGCACGTCAGGTGCCCCCTTGCTGAACAGAAGGGTCCTGCCGCCATCGTCGGAGTGCACCGTCGACATCATCTTGCGTTCGGAGGTGAAGGGGATCTCGGCGCGGCGGGTGAAAAGGTCCACCCGGTCGGTCGTGCCGTCGAGCTTGCGTGCGGCAACCAGGAACGCCGCCTCGGTCGGGTCTCCCTGGATCTCCCATCCGCCGTCGCGCTCGGCGAGTTGGGCGTTGTTCGCCAGCGCACCGGCGGTGAGCAGCAGCCGGGCCTCCCTGTGGCTCTCGGCGCCCAGCGGGGATCCAGCGTTGAGCACAGTGCCGACCGGCTGGTATCCGGTGCCCGTCACATCCGCTCTGCCCGAAGCGGTGATCAGCCGCTCGATCGTCATCTCGTTGCGGGTCAGGGTACCGGTTTTGTCGGTGCAGATGACGGATGCGGAGCCGAGGGACTCGACCGCGCTCAACCGTTTCACCACGGCGTTGCGCCTGGCCATTCGCTGGACTCCGATCGCGAGCACCAGCGAGAGGATGGCGGGGAGCCCCTCCGGTACGGCGGCGACGGCAAGGGAGACGCCGAGCAGCAGCACGACAACCAGGTCGCCGGGGGTGGAGATCCCGTTGACGATCGTGACCGTCCCCATGACCACGATGGCGATCGTGATCACGGCGATTCCGAGCATCCTGCCGACACGGGCCACTTCGATGGACAGCGGCGTCGGTTCCTCGACTGTGGCGTCGAGGAGGTGGGCGATGGCACCGACCTCGGTATCCATCCCGGTCGACGTGACCACGGCACGTCCGACGCCCTGCACGACGGATGTGCCCTTGAACACCATGTTGGTGCGGTCGCCGAGTGGAACGGAACCGGAAAGAAGGCCCGGATGCTTTTCCACTGCCTCGCTCTCACCGGTGAGCGACGCTTCGGCGATGCGGAGCGCGCTCGCGCTCACGATTCGGGCATCCGCTCCGACCGAATCGCCCTCACTCAGGGCGAGCAGGTCCCCACGCACAAGCTCAGAGGAGTGGACCGTCTCGAGTGCTCCGTTCCGGATGACGGTGGATGCTGCCGCGGTCATGGATGCCAGGGCGGCGACCGCCGAGGCAGCGCGGTACTCCTGGACGAACCCGAGCACCGCGTTCAGCACGACGATCGCGCCGATCACGATCGAGTCGACCGGCCAGCCCTCGGCTCCCTCGGCCAGCCAGGCTGCCAACGAGACGGCGACGGCGCCGAGGAGCAGGTAGATGAGCGGATCGTGGAACTGAGCGAGGAAGACGCGCCAGAGCGGTTTCGCCTTCACCCCGCGCAGCTCATTGGGGCCATCCGCTGCGAGTCGCCTCGCCGCTTCGTCGGCGGAAAGCCCCCGATCGATGTCGACGTCGAGCAGGTCTGCGACTGCCTCAGGGCTTTCGAGCGACGGGTTCACGAAGGTCAGATCAGGCCGCGCAGAAGTTCTTCGGCGCTTACGCCTTCCTGCCTGGCTCGTTCGTGCAGGCGGATGTGCTCGTCGTCCGTCAGCCACAGGGTGACTTCGTGCAGATCGGGGTCATCGAGGGAGAACAGGGTCAGTTCGTTGTCCGGCACGACGGCGTCGCCTGAAGCGCCGGCGGGCGCTTCTGTGGTTGTCGGCGAGGCGGCTGCCTGCACGCGCGATCGGGGGACGGTGGTGTGCGTCGTTGCGACGGCATCCGTTTCGTCGTCCTCGCGAGACCAGCCCGGCCCGTGCGGAATCGGCCGCCCGGCCTGGAATGCCTCGGAGACCGCCCGCGCCCGCGCATCGGCCGCTTCGTTCATCGGGTGGCCGGCGTGGCCGCGGACCCATTCGAATGTGTAGCGTCGGCCGGCCATCGCCTCGTCGAGTTCCTTGATGAGCTCGAGGTTCATCACCGGTTTGCCGTCGCCCTTGCGCCAGCCCTTGGCCTTCCAGCCACGCATCCACTTGGTGACGGTGTTGATCACATACTGGCTGTCGCAGAGCACGAGCAGGTCCTCGTCGAGGTGCGCGGTCGCGCGAAACAGCTCGAGCACGGCCTTGAGCTCACCCTGGTTGTTGGTGGCATGCTTCCATCCGCCGGCAGCCCAGTGAGCATCGTCGACGTACCAGGCCCATCCGGCGGGGCCGGGGTTGCCGAGGGCTGAGCCGTCTGCGGCAGCGGTGATCGTCATGAATGCCCTTCACTGGTGAAAGCCCCATCGTATCGGGCGCGTCTTGAGCGGCATCCGCTCGCGAGACGCCAAAAACTGTTCTGTGATCGCGCGGAGGTGCGGACCAGAGGACCCTTTTCGGTATTTCGCGGGGTGGGCTTCGTCAGGGGCGCCATCCTGCGTTGAGCAACGCGTCACGGATTGTGCGGATGCGCGTGGCGGCGCCGTTCGGCATGTGTTCGCGATGCACTCGGATGACGCGCCAACCGTCGGCCATGAGGAGGTCGAGCCGATCGACGTCATGGTGGCCCTGTTCTTCGGAAGCGAAATGGTGACCACCGTCGTACTCGATCAGGATCTTCCACTCCGGGTAGACGAGGTCGCCGAGGGCCAGGAACGTTCCGCGTGCGTTCCTGATCGGGACGTTCACGAGGGGCTCCGGGAGCCCCGCATCGACGATGAACAGCCGCAGTCGCGTCTCCTGGCGGGAGTCAGTGCCTGGCCTCACCCGCGAGAACGCACCCCGGAGCTTGCGCGATCCGCGACGTCCTGCCGAGCGGGACACGGCATCCGCCAGTTCGTCCATGGTGGCGAGCGGTCGTACGCGGCGGACGAGCCCGTCGCCCATCTCCACGAGTTCCGTGATGGAGAGTGTCCCGGCGAGTTCGCACCAGGTGTCGACCGGTGAAATCACCGGAAGTGACCCGCAGGTTCCGACAGCGGTCCTGCCCGCTTCAACCTGCCGCGACGCGACCCCTTTGGTGCGGGGTGCCCTGGCGGGCGACACTGCGGTGACGTGCACCGTCTCGGATGATTCCAGCCGTGCTGGAAGGTACAGGCCGTGGATTCGCGCCGCGCTGGTGCCGGAGAAATACTGGCCGGGTCGCATCCGGGGGAGGTAGTCGGTGATCGGTGAGCCGGGAACCGCGGCTGATCGACGGATGCCGGGAAACGGGGTGACGAGGTCTCTCCCGCGGAGGCGTCCGCGAGAGAGAGCGGACGCCGCCGCATCCGTCGTCTGGAACGCACGTCCAGCGAGATCCTCGGGGAGAGGTGAGTGCCGGGGCATCGCCATAGTGTGCAGCACTCGCGCCGCCCGCGCGCGGGCTGTGCACAGACAGCGTCGAGACACCAAAAAGGGCCCGCTGGATGAGAAAAAACCCCTCTCAGCGAGCCCTTTTCGGCATCTCGGCGGCGGTTACGCGAACGCGGCCGGGAGCGTTGCCTGATGGGTCGCGCGCAGTTCCTCGACCGTTGCCGTGAACAGGTCCTGGATCTCGAGCGCCGGGTTCGCCTTGTCGGTGACACCGATGCGCAAAGCGGGGTAGTTGCGGCCTTCGCAGAGGCCGCGGAATTTCACGTCGTCCTCGCGAGGCACCGAGACGATCACTCGACCCGTCGACTCAGAGAACAAAGCCGTCGCGATGTCGACGCCGTCCCGTTCGAGGATCTCGCCGAGCCACACCCGTGCGCCTACGCCGAAACGCATCACGCTCTCGGCGAGGGCCTGCGCAAGGCCACCGTCCGAGAGGTCGTGCGCCGAGGCGATGATCGAGGACTGCGCGCCTGCGTGCAGCAGGGCAGCGAGGTCCTTCTCACGGTCGAAATCCACCGCGGGCGGGAGTCCGCCGAGGTGGTCGTGGATCGTGCCCGCCCACGCGGAACCGGAAAGCTCCTCACGGGTGATGCCGAGAAGGTAGATGTTGTCGCCTTCGTCCTGCCAACCACTCGGCACACGCTTGGCGACGTCGTCGATCACACCGAGCACGCCGACGACGGGCGTCGGGAAGATCGGGGTGTCGCCGGTCTGGTTGTAGAACGAGACGTTTCCGCCGGTCACGGGCACTTCGAGGGCGAGGCAGCCGTCGGAGAGGCCCTCCACCGCCTGCGAGAACTGCCACATCACCTCGGGGTTCTCCGGGGAGCCGAAGTTGAGGCAGTCGGTGACGGCGGATGGCACAGCCCCTGTGCAGGCGACGTTCCTGTACGCCTCCGCGAGGGCAAGCTTCGCGCCGAGCGATGGGTCGAGCTGACAGTAGCGGCCGTTCGCGTCGGTGGCGATGGCGAATCCGAGGCCGGATTCCTCATCGACGCGGATCATGCCGCCGTCGTCCGGGAACGCCAGCGCCGTGTTGCCCATCACGTAGTAGTCGTACTGGTCGGTGATCCAGCTCTTGTCTGCGAGGTTTGCCGAACCCAGCAGGGAGAAGAACTGTGAACGGAGCGTCGCGGCATCCGTCGGTCGTTCGAGAGCGGATGCCGTGTCTGCCTGCAGCGCGTCGATCCAGCTCGGGTACGCGACGGGACGCTCGTACACAGGGCCGTCGACGGCGACGGTGGAAGGATCGACGTTGACGATCTCTTCGCCGTGCCAGTTGATGATCAGCCGGCCGGTGTCTGTGACCTCTCCCATCACGGAGGTTTCGACATCCCACTTGGCGGTGACGGCGAGGAAGCCCTCGAGCTTGCCTGGCTCGACAACAGCCATCATGCGTTCCTGCGACTCCGACATGAGGATTTCCTCAGGCGTCAGGGAGGGGTCGCGGAGGAGGGTGTTCGAGAGTTCGATGAACATGCCGCCGTCACCGTTCGCGGCGAGCTCGCTCGTGGCGCAGGAAATGCCTGCGGCGCCGAGGTCCTGAATGCCTTCGACCAGCTTCTCCTTGTACAGCTCAAGGCAACATTCGATCAGTACCTTCTCAGCGAACGGGTCACCGACCTGCACGGCGGGGCGTTTGGTGGGGCCAGCAGCGTCGAACGAGTCTGAGGCGAGGATCGACGCGCCGCCGATGCCATCGCCGCCGGTGCGCGCGCCGAACAGCACGATCTTGTTGCCGATTCCTGAAGCGTTGGCGAGGTGGAGGTCCTCGTGCCGGAGCACGCCGACCGAGAGGGCGTTGACCAGCGGGTTGCCCTGGTAGACCTTGTCGAAGTAGGTCTCGCCGCCGATGTTCGGCAGCCCGAGGCAGTTGCCGTAGAAGGAGATGCCGCTCGTGACGCCGTGCACCACGCGAGCCGTGTCCGGGTCGTCGATTGCGCCGAAGCGCAACTGGTCCATGACGGCGACCGGGCGTGCGCCCATCGAGATGATGTCGCGGACGATGCCGCCGACCCCTGTCGCTGCACCCTGGAACGGCTCGATGTATGAGGGGTGGTTGTGGCTCTCGACCTTGAAAGTGACGGCCCAGCCCTCCCCGATGTCGACCACCCCGGCGTTCTCGCCCATGCCGACCATGAGGTTTTTCTTCATGGCAGGGGTGACCTTCTGGCCGAACTGCTTGAGGTAGATCTTGCTCGACTTGTAGGAGCAGTGTTCGCTCCACATGACCGAGTACATGGCCAGTTCGCCCGACGTGGGGCGACGGCCGAGGATCTCTCTGATCCTCTCGTACTCGTCGGGCTTGAGCCCGAGTGCCGCGTACGGCTGCTCCTTCTCAGGAGTGGCGATGGCGTTCGAGACGGTGTCGGCGACAGAGGTTGCGGGGATACTCACGGGAGGAAGGCTCCTAGATCGAGGGGTGCCGGATGCCCCAATTCTATCCGGGCACGCGGATGACTCCTGCCCGGGCGTTCTACCGGTCGCCGCCAGGGGGGCCGATCGTCAGGAGGGTCGCAAAGATGACCACGAGGGCGACGACGAAGAGCACAACGAGCAACAGCGGGTGAGTGAGGAACCAGCGCAGCAGGCGGTCGACCCAGGTCCGGTCGCGCGGGTCGTCGGTCGCTGTGCGGCGCCACGTACCGTCGAGACGGCCGGTGCGGTCGGCCCAGAGGTCGAACGGGATGGTGGCATACGGCACGACGGCCGTGAGGACGCCGAGCGCAATAAGACGGATGCTCCAGCGCTGGTTGAGGCCGACGAGAACCGCGGTTCCCGCGTACGCCAGGAACACGAATCCGTGAATCGACCCACCGACCCTGACGCCGAGGTCGCCCAGGTCCCAGACATACTTCATGAGCAGCCCGAGGATCAGGAGCGTCCACGTCACCGCCTCGACGAAAGCAAGCGTGCGGTAGAACAGGCGGGGAGACACGGGAGACCCTCCAGGGGGAAGGGTGGCCACGGGGCGACGGGACGTCGCGGCCGGAAAATCGGAATGCCTCCATCCTCCCAGCCAGACGAAGCCGGGCGCGTCCTCCGAAAGATGGAGCCGGAGAGCCAGTCATCTCCGCCGTTCGGGGGATGCAGGCGCGCTTCAATCCCTGCCAAGGTAGAACCGCACCCCCGCCCATCTACTTCAGGAGCAGAATGCCCACGGGAGTCCCCATCGAATTTGCCGGCGTCTCCAAACGCTTCGGCTCCGTCGCCGCCGTTTCCGACCTCAGTTTCCGGGTCGAACCGGGCAGGGTCACCGGTTTCCTCGGCCCCAACGGCGCAGGCAAAACCACAACTCTCCGGATGCTGCTCGGCCTCGTCACTCCGACAGCGGGCTCTGCCACCATCGGCGGGGTCCGGTACCGTGATCTTCTCTCTCCACTCAGTTCGGTGGGATCGGCTCTCGAAGCCGCAAGCTTCCACCCGGGCCGGACCGCTCGGAATCACCTCAGCGTGTATGCGAAGGCGGCTCGGATCGATTCAAAGCGCGTTCCGATCGTCCTGGAGACGGTCGGCCTGAGCGCACACGCAGACCGACGCGTCGGCGGATACTCACTTGGCATGCGTCAGAGGCTCGGGCTCGCGTTCGCTCTCCTCGGTGACCCGGGAGTTCTCGTGCTCGACGAGCCGATCAACGGCCTCGACCCCGAGGGCATCAAGTGGATCCGCGGCTTCCTGCGCCAGCTCGCCGCAGAGGGCCGTACCGTGCTCATCTCCTCACACCTGCTCAGCGAAGTTCAGCAGAGTGTCGACGACGTCGTCATCATCGCCCGTGGCGCCCTTGTGCACCGCGGGCCGTTGTCGAGCCTGGAGATCGAGGGTGCCGCCACGAGGGTGATCGTCGATTCGCCGAACCGTGAACAGCTGATGGCTGCGCTCACCGCGGCATCCGTTTCGTTCGACGTCGCCAGGGCCGGCATCCTGGTCTCCGGCCTGGAGCCTGGACAGGTCGGCCATATCGCCTTTTCGGCTGGAGTGGAGGTGAGTTCGTTGCACCGACAGAAGTCGGGACTCGAGGACTCATTCCTCGCGATGGTCGGGCAGGGGGGATCGCTGTGAACCTGTTCTTCCCCGCTTTCCGCGCTGAGGTCGCGAAGCTCCTCACCACCCGGATCTGGTGGATCCTCGCGATCATCCTCCTTGTCTACATCGGTTTCGTCTCCGGCGGCCTCGGCGCCCTCTTCGGGTTCCTCTCGAAATCCGGAGACGAGCAGCCGCAGGGTGCGCCGCCGATGGAGATTCTCGCGCCGATGCTCTACGGATCGGTCAGCACCTTCGGGTACGTGTTCCCCGTCCTTCTCGGGGCGCTCGCCGTCACGAGCGAATACCGCCACCGGATGCTCACGCCAACGTTCCTCGCGACGCCGAAGCGGGGGATGGTGTTGGGCGCGAAGAGCGCCACCCTGCTGATCTTCGGTGCGATCTACGGTGTTGTTGGCGTGCTCGCTTCGGTTGGAGCCGGAGCCGGGGTGCTCGCGCTCTTCGGGCTCGATACCCAGCTCGACAACAGCGACACCTGGGCGATGGTCGGCAGGGCCGTGCTCGCCCTTGCACTTTGGGCAGTGATCGGTGTCGGCCTCGGCGCGCTGATCCCGAACCAGGTGGCAGCGATCGTCGTGATCCTCGCATTCACCCAATTCGTCGAACCGACGCTACGCGCAGTGACGATGTTCGCCGGCTGGGCGGCATCCATCGGCCGGTTCCTGCCTGGGGCGGCAAGTGATGCGCTCGTCGGTGCGCCGAGCCTGTTCAACACCGGCGCGGCGGGGACGGGCGCCGAACCCTTCGAGTGGTGGCAGGGCGGGCTCCTGCTCGCAGCCCTCGCCCTCGTGCTCACCGTCGTCGGCTACTTCGTGTCGTGGAAGCGCGACGTCACCTAGGCGTGAGAAACCGAAAAGGGCTCCCTGCGGCGGCATAGTGCCGGGCAGGGAGCCCTTTTTCGGTATCTCGGGAGAACTCAGGCCGAGACGAGCGCCGTGATCGCGCTCGTGAAGAGCGTGAGGCCGTCGGTGCCAGACCGCATGGCATCAGGGGTGTCAGGGCCGAAGCCCGGCTCGACCGCGTGCTCGGGGTGCGGCATGAGGCCCACCACGTTGCCGCGTTCGTTGGTGATGCCGGCGATGTCGCGCAGCGACCCGTTCGGGTTCGTGCCGAGGTAACGGAAGACCACACGGCCCTCGCCCTCGAGCCGGTCCAGTTCGTGCTCTGAGGCGATGAAGCCGCCCTCGCCGTTCTTCAGGGGGATGACGATCTCGTCGTTCGCAGCGAACTCGTTGGTCCACACGGTGTCGACGTTCTCGACCCGCAGCGCCTGGTCACGGCGGACGAAGTGGCCGTGATCGTTGCGGATGAGGCCACCGGGCAGCAGGTGCGCCTCGGTGAGCATCTGGAAGCCGTTGCAGATGCCGAGCACAGGCATTCCCTTATTGGCGGCGTCGATGACTTCAGCCATGATCGGGGAGACGGATGCGATCGCACCGGCACGCAGGTAGTCGCCGTAGCTGAACCCCCCGGGCAGCACGAGGGCGTCGACGCCGTGGAGATCATGTTCGCCGTGCCAGAGGGCGACGGGTTCCGCTCCGGCGATGCGGATCGCCCGCTGGGCGTCACGCTCGTCGAGCGAGCCCGGGAAAGTGATGACGCCGATGCGCATGACTACTCGGCCTCCGGGTAGGTGATCGCGACGACGTCCTCGATGACCGAGTTCGACAGGATCTCGTCCGCGATGTGCTGAACGTCGGCGCGGATGGCATCCGTGATCGGGCCGTCCACGGTCAGTTCAAACCGCTTCCCGATGCGGACAGCGCTGAACTCGGACTTGCCGAGCCGCGTGAGCGCCCCTGAGACCGCCTTACCCTGCGGGTCAAGCAGTTCAGCCTTGGGCATTACTTCTACGAGGATTGTGGGCACCGAATGTCTCCCGGATGTTCGAGGTGGGGGAATACAACAATCCTACCGGCACCTCGACGGTGAATTCCCAGCTCGAGGGTGAACCGGTTGCGCTCCCGATGAGCGTCGACGCGACACTGCTGCGGATCGCCCAGGGCGCGGTCGCGAACGTCGTTCGGCACGCGTAGGCAACACGCGCCGACCTCACCGTGACCTACCCGTCGGACGCGTCTCGTTCGATGTCGTCGACGACGGAGTCGGCTTCGACCCGGCGACCGCCTCGGACGGGGCCGGTGGGCACACTGTTGAACAGAGCAGGACCGGTGTCGACATCGTGCTCATGGACCTCCAGTTCGGCAGCGGCATGCAGGGAGCGCAACCCGCCGCATCCGGGGATTGCCGGTGCGCCGCACCTCCTCGTGCTCACCAACGACGACACGGATGCCGACACGTCGAAGCAGGCGCCGCGGACTACCTGCTCGAGGACGCCCTCCCGCCGAGACGATCGCGGCGGTGCGCGCAGCAACCAGAGGGCAAAGTGCGCTCGCGCCGACTGTCGCCGGCCGGCTCGAAGCCCCCCAGAACCCTCCGGAGAGGCGCTCACGTCGAGGGAAGCCGAAGTTCTCGCTCTCGTCGCCGACGGATGCTCGAACCGTGACATCGCGAGGACCCCGTTCCTCTCCGAAGCCACGGTGAAGAGCCACCTCGTGCACATCTTCACGAAACTGCAGGTGTCGTCGCGGACGGCCGCCGTGGCATCCGCACGCGACCGCGGTTACATCCGTCCGGCCTGGACCTCGAGGTCGTGGAGGGTGCGCAGGGCGGTGACCACGTCGGCGTGCCACCGGCGGGCCAGCGGCACGACTTTCGTGTAGATGGCGGCCTCGTGGGTGGCGCCCTGGTAGCGGACGGCACTCGCGTCGACTCCCGATGCGCGGAGGGCGGCGGCGTAGGCCTCGCCGTCGAGACGGAGGGCGTCGTACTCGGCAGTGAAGATCCACGCAGGGGGAAGACCACGGTGGGTGAGCGCTCGCGCCGGTGACGCGTACGGCTCCTTCGCTCGTGCCCGGTCGCCGAGGTACGCCTCCGCGACCTGGACCAGTTCTCGCCGCGCGAGGAAACGCGGGATGCGCATCTCCCGGATCGGTGCCATGTCGATGGATTTCCCTGTCAGGTCGGTGACGGGCACCTCGAGCACCTGCAGCCTCAACGGGTGTCCTGCGCGATCGCGGTTGAGCAGTGTGACGCTCGCAGCGATGTTTCCGCCGGACGACGTCCCGTTGATGCCGATGCGGTCGGCGTCGACCCCGAGCTGGGCAGCGTTGTCGACCAGCCAGCCGAGCGCGGCATAACCTTGCTCGATCTGGGTGGGGTAGCGGTGTTCAGGAGCGAGCGCGTAGTCAACGGCGACATGGATGACCCCGGCGTCGGCGGTCCGCGCCCGGAACGTCGCATCGACGCTCGTGTAGTCGACCCCGCCCAGCTGGAAGGAACCGCCGAAGAACGCGAGTACCGCTGGCAGCAACGGGGTGCCAGGTCCGCCTGAGCCGGTTGCCTCGAGCGGCCGGTACACGCGCACACGAACGGATGGGAAGCCGTCGACATCGACGACGTGGTCCGTCACGGCAACCTCTGGAGGGGCCAGGCCGACACGGCCGTAGAGTTTCGCATCCCATTTCTCCGCGTTGCGCCTCTTCCAGGCCGGCGTCCGGCGCTTCGCCTTCTCCTCGGCGGAGAGCGGCGGTTTGCCAGGCGCTGACGGCGATGTCCTGTGCGCTGCCTCGGCGCCGGCGACGGCCGTTCCGGCAGCCTTCGTGCCCACCGTCCGTGCCGGAGATTCGGCCAGGGCCAGCCTGGCGGCCCCGCGCCGCCAGGGGAACAGGCTCGTGGCGACGCTCGTGACGGTGCCGACGATCATGCCCCGGGCTTCGGCGATCATGTCGCGTCGCCTCGCCAGGTACATGGCCTGGAAATACGGATCGAGTGGCACGGCTCTCCTCCCTTTCGGTCGGCTCGACAGTACCAATTCCGGCTGGGCGGCGCAGGCCGAAAGCACTCGGCCCGGATCGCACGGGGTGTGCGGCACGGGCCGAGCGTCACGGGCGTCCGGCTGCCGGCGCGCGTCAGGGATGCGTCGTCAGGGGGTTTTGGCCTGCACGTGGATGAGGTTCGACCACGGGTCGCCGAAGCTCACGGTCTGGCCGTCGTCCCTGACCTGCACCTTGTGGTGGGTGAGTCGCTCGGTCAGCTCGCCGAGAGCATCCGCCTCGGGGATCACGATGTCGATGCGGCCGAGGCCCAGGGCGGGCATTCGCGGCCCGGCGCCGCGCGAGTTCCAGACGTTCATCGCCATGTGGTGGTGGTATCCGCCCGCAGAGACGAAGAGTGCCTGGTTGCCGAATGACGTGGTGGCGTCGAAGCCCAGAGTGTTCACATAGAACTCCCGAGCGGTCGCCACGTCGCCGACGGACAGGTGCACGTGGCCGATCTGCGCGCCGCCGAAGACGGACTCGTCATCTGGCGTCGTCTGCCCCTGCTCGGTGAGGTGCTGCGAGAGGAATTCGTTGGGGTCGACGTACAGCGTGGCCATCTCGATCTGCCCGTGCACCCAGCTCCATTCGGTGCGGTCACGGTCCCAGTACAGCTCGACGCCGTTGCCCTCAGGGTCGGTGAAGTAGAAGGCGATGCTCACGAGGTGGTCGGCGCTGCCGGTGAAGGTCCCTGGTGCCTTACGCGCGACCGAGTAGAGCGCGGCGGCGAGGGCGGCCTTCGACTCGAACAGGATGGCGGTGTGGAAGAGCCCGGCCGACCCGGGGGAGGCGTGCTTGAGCTCGGGAGCGTGCTCGAGGATGACGGCCGGGACACCTTCGCGGCCGAGGGTCACCGTGTGTTCGGTGGTCGACAGGACACGGAGCGTGACGGCATCCGTGTAGTAGGTCGTCATCGCGTCGAGGTCAGCCACGAGGAGGGTGACCGGGCCCATGGCGGTGTCTGCGGCAAGTTTGTCTGTGGGAGCGAGCGAGTTCATGATAGGTATAACTATAGTTGTAGCGACAACATTCCGCTAGCCCGGAGAATCTTCCGGGTCGGCACGGAGCTTACGGGCGAGAGACACGGTATCCGGGTTGTCCGCGTAGTAGCCGTAGTGCGGGATGTCGGAATAACCTGCTGACCGGTACAGGGCGATGGCAGCCGGGTGGTTCTTGTTGGTCTCGAGTACCATCGTCCCCACGCCGTGGTCGCGAGCAGACGTTTCCAGCCAGGCGACGATGGCCCGGGAGAAGCCGCGACCACGGTGCCGGTCGGCAACATACATCCGCTTCAGTTCGGCACGGTCGTTTCCCACCCGCCGCCACGCACCCATCGCGACGGGCTCATCCGCGAGGTACCCAAGCGCGAGGGCGCCGCGGGGTGGCACGAACTCGTCGTCGTCGATCGGGCTCGCGTCCGGGCTTCCGTAGATGCGGGTGTAGAGATCCTGGAGTTCGGCGATGAGTCGCACCGCATCCGGGTGCGAGTACTCCCGACGAACGATGGTGACGTCACCCGACGTTTCTGGCATGGCCGGTCGGGATCAGGTCGCGAGGACGGAGCGTTTCCGCAGGTCGAGCAGGCTGAGAACCAGGGCGACCGCGAGCAGCGCGACGATGATGACCGTGCCGCGCTCGTAGGCGTCCCGGTAGATCGTCACCGGGTTGTCGAGACCCTTCTCGGCGTACAGTGTCGCGAAGAAGGTGCTCGACGCAACGGCGACGCCGATGGCCGTACCGACGCGCTGGCCGACCTGCGCCACCGAACCAGCTACGCCGCCCTGGGTGACCGGGACGTCCTGCAGTGTCAGGGTCTGGTTCGGCGAAATGACGAACCCGCCGCCCGCACCGGCGACGGTGAGAACCGCGGCAAGGAGCCACGGCGTCCAGGTCTCGCTGGCGAACGCGGCAATCGGCAAAGTGGCACCGATGCCGAGGCCCGCCAGGACGACACCCAGGACGACGATCGGGCGACCGTGCGTGTTGACCAGGCGGCCGCCGAGCCAGGAGGTGCCCGCCGACGCGAGCGCGAACGGGATCGATACCATCCCCGCATAGACGGCCTCGAGCCCGAGCCCCTGCTGGAGGAACAGGGTGACAATGAGGAACATGGCCGGGATCGCGGCGAAATATGCCGTCGCGATGAGGATGCCGTTCCGGTACGAGGCGAGACGGAGCAGCCCGAAATGCACGACGGGTGACTTCCCGATACGGAGGTAACGGCGTTCCCACCAGACGAAGGCGGTGCCGGCGACGACGAATCCGACCAGCCAGAACCATCGACGGGGATCGTCGCTCGGTCCGCCTGTGGTCAGGACGAAGGGGAGCATGAGGCTGAAGGTGGCGACGCCGAGCAGCAGGATCCCGGTCACATCGAGGTTCTTCGCGCCGGCTTCGCGGAGCTGGGTCTTCGGCAGGAGCCGCCAGGCGAACCAGATCGCGATGAGGCCGAGCGGGATGTTCATCCAGAACAGCAGCCGCCATCCGTTCTCGTGGCCGCCGATCGCGATGAGCAGCCCACCGAGGGTCGGGCCGAACGCCGTCGAGAGGCCGATGACGGCACCGAACAGACCGAACGCCTTGCCGCGTTCACGGCCCTGAAACAGCTGCTGGATGAGACCGAGCACCTGCGGCATCTGGATCCCGGCGGCGACGCCCTGCAGGATGCGACCGATGACGAGGATCTCGATCGTCGGTGCGAGAGCGCAGAGCAGGCTGGCGAGGGTGAACGAGGTGAGGCCGATGAGGAACATGTTGCGCCGTGACCGGATGTCGCCCAGTCGGCCCGAGGGGACGAGCGCAAGCCCGAAGGCGAGCGCGTACCCCGCCACGATGAGCTGCAGCTCGGTGGCGCCGCCGCCGAGCGAGTCCTCGACCGACGGCAGTCCGACGTTGATCTTGGCGATGTCAAGGATGGTGAGACAGGCGACACCGACGCACACCCAGAAGCTCTCCCACTTGACTCGGTTGGCGTGGGCTTCGTGGGCAGTGAGATCAGACATCTCTCAGAAGACTACGCCGTCAAACGTTCAAGCAATTCCCGGTAGCGGGATGAGGTTTCTTCGACTATCTCGGCGGGCAGTTCGGGCGGAGTTCCGGTCTGGTCCCAGTTCGCGGCGAGCCAGTCCCGGACGATCTGCTTGTCGAAGCTCGCCATCCTGGCCGCGGCGGTTTCCGCGGTGGCATAGACGGCGGCGTCCCAGTACCGGGAAGAGTCTGAGGTGAGGACCTCATCGCCCAGGGTCAGGACTCCGCTGTGCGGGTCCCGCCCGAACTCGAATTTGGTGTCGGCGAGGATCAAGCCTCGTTCCTCTGCGATGGCGGATGCTTGCGCGTAGATCGCGAGGGACGTGTCGCGCAGTGCCGTGGCATCCGCTTCGCCAATCAGCTCGACGCTCTGCTGGAACGAGATGTTCTCGTCGTGTTCACCCATCGGTGCTTTGTACGCCGGGGTGTACAGCGGTTCGGGGAGGCGGTCGCCGTTGTTCAGGCCGTCGGGCAGAGGGATGCCGCAGACACTCCGTGAGGCGACGTACTCTTTCCAGCCAGAGCCGGTGAGGTAGCCGCGCACGACGCATTCGACCGGAAACATGTCGAGGGTTTTGCAGAGCATGGCCCGTCCAGCAACCTCAGCCGGGATGAGGCTGGTGTCCTCGTTGCCGAGCACGTGGTCCGGGGCGAGGTGGTTGGGCACGTCAGCCAGCTGGTCGAACCACCACAGGCTGAGAGTGGTCAGCAGCTCGCCCTTGCCGGGGATGCCGGGCTCAAGGACGTGGTCGAAGGCGCTCACGCGGTCGCTCGCCACCATGAGCACCCGGTCAGCC
>NZ_JAODMP010000100.1 GCF_025464835.1 Mycetocola sp.
TCGCGGCACGCTACAAGGTCATCCAGGAGAAAGAAAAGGGCTTCACCCTGATCGAGCTCCTGGTCGTCGTGATCATCATCGGCGTTCTCGCCGCGATCGCCATCCCGATCTACATCGGCGTTCAGGAAAGCGCGAAGGACAGCGCCGTCAAGTCCGACCTCACCAACGCGAAGATCGCCGTCACCGCGTTCTACACCGAGAAGAACACGATTCCGGACGCGACCGCGGACGCGGCGGCATTGCGAAAATACGGTTGGACGCAGTCGGACGAGACCGGAGTTATCTTGATCAAGGGATCCGCAGCCGACTCCTTCTGCATCGAGGCGCCGCGCAAAACAGGTGCGACGAAGGTGTTCAGTATCACCTCAGCGGGCGGTGTCAAAGAAGTCCCCTGCTCATAGGCCTACTTCCAAAGACGGGGCGTCGTCCGAAAGGCGGCGCCCCGTTCTCGACCTACCGAACCCCTAATGCATCGATATGACCCTTAGCGCATCGGCACCGCGACCGCCCGAGGAGAGGTGACCATGCGACAGATCCGATCTCGTTTCGCCGCATCAACTCGCCCTGAAGACGGACTCACTCTCGTGGAACTCGTAGTCGCCCTCATGGTTTTCGCCATCATCGCCGTCAGCGTCGCGTATTCCAGCGTCGCGGTCCTCAAAGCGTCCCGCAATTCCCAAGGTGAATCGGTTGCAGCAAACCTGGCTGCTCAGGAGATCGACCTCGCTCGTTCTGCTGGCGACGTCTTCAAGCTGGTCGACAAGCAACGCGAGGTTCCTGTCGGCGGGGTCACCTACAAGATCGTGCGGTCAACGAACTGGGTCGACAGTTCCGGCGGGGATCAGGCGTGCGGTGCCGGCGGCGGTGTCCTCCAGTACAAACGAGTGAACGTGTCAGTGACCTGGCCTGGCTCGAACGCGCCGGTGCGGGCGGACACGCTCGTAGCCCCGTCGTCGAAGATCAACGACCCGACCAAGGGAACGATCCTTGTTCGTGTGCAAGACGAGGACGGCATCGGAGTTCCCGGGATCACCGTCACCGCGGCCCCGTCCGCCGTGACGCCGAACACAGCCGAGGCCCTGACGGTGACACCGTTGCCGACCGATTCACAGGGCTGCAGCTACATCCTCAAAGTGGGCGCCGGTACCTATGACGTCACGGTGTCGAAAAGCGGCTACATCTCGAGCGAACAAAAGCACCCAGCGACTGCTGTTGCAGGAGTCGGGCCGGGCCTGAGTTCCTCCGCCGTCTTCAACTACAACACCGCGTCGAACGTCGAGATCACATACGCCTCGAATTCGACCAGCACTGTTCCGAAGCTTCCTGAACAGATGATGACGACCTTCGTCAACTCCTACGACAACTTCCAGGCGCCCCTTCCCACTCTGAGTGGATCGCTCAAGGGAAAGATCGCTCGCTATCCTTACCGTGCCGGCTACGAGATCGTCGTCGGGTCCTTCAACCCGGACGCGCCGACCTGTCTCGCTCCGGACCCGACACAGTGGCTGCCGAAGGCAGACGGTGCTTACGGCGTTCGACCGCCGCTGATCGCAACCGCTCCCGGCAGTGCTCCGTTGGTCAACGCGCCGATGGGGCTGGTCTCCGTCGCCAACGCGGGTAGCGCCGACCTGTACCTGTATGCCACAACCGCGGCCCCGCAAATTCCCGGTGAGCCGGGCTGCAGCGTTCCCCTCACATACAGCTTTGGGCAAGCGCTCAAGAACAAGACGACCACGAAATTCGCCCTGCCCTATGGGTCCTGGTCATTCACCACGAGTACTTCACCCGGCGGAACCAAGACGGCGGTGGCCGGGACGGCACTCGTCGTGACTCCTGATCAGGGAACGCTGACGGCATCCATTGTGACGCTCGACCCCCGGACGGTGATCCCGTGATCCGCATGGTGTCCCGGCTCCGGAAGGTGTCACGGGCGGGCAGCGATGCGGGTATCACCCTCGCGGAACTAATCATCGTGATGCTGCTCATGAGCCTGCTCGGGGTGGTCATCGTCACGCTCTTCACCTCGACGATGAAGGCCACGACGATGGCGACGTCCTTGAGCACGAACACCAAACAGGCGACGAACGCGATGAACGAGACGGCTCGTCTGATTCGGGCGGGAACCGCGAACCCGGTGAAAGGGAACCCGCAGTCGGATCCCGCCTTCGTCGTCGCAAAGCCCGAAGAGATCATCATGTACGCGTACGTGAACCTCAGCAACACGTCGCAGACCCCGATCATGGTCCGGCTGTACCTCGACAGCGAAAGACGACTCGTCGAGCAGCGTTGGCCCGCAACCCAGGAGACGGACGGGTACTGGAAGTTTCCACCGGCGACTCCGGCCACGGCCTCCTCCACCCGGATATTGGCCAACACCGTTGCGGCGGGCGTGCCACCGTTCAGATACCTCAACTCCGATGGCACGACCTTGAACATCACCACGCCCACGACAGGCCTCACGATCGAGCAGCGTCGCGTCGTCGCGGCCGTTACGGTGTCGCTCAAGGTTCAGCAGAGCCTCACAAACGGTTCGCTGCCTGTCGAGCTCCTCAACACCGTCGGCATCCCCAACCTCGGATTTCACCGGGAGGTCTTGTGACTCGAATGTCAGGCTGGCTGGCGCGGTGGCGCGAACGGAATGAGGACGGCGCCGCGCTTGCGACAGTTGTCATCGTGGGATTCGTCCTCCTTACGCTCGTGACCACGGGTTCGCTGGTCGCGATGAGCGGGATGCAGAAGTCGAGCACAGACGCCGACTGGAACGCTGCGATGGCTGCCGCGTACGCAGGCGTCGACGATTACCAGAGCCGCCTCGCGAACGACAACAGCTATGTCCAGTACGGAAACCCGGCGGCGAAGTTCAGTGCGGGCAGCGCTGTCGCGCTGCCCGCATCGGAGAACTCTGCGTTCGGGGTTGGAACGACGGGGACCTGGGCGACGGTTGCCGGTAGCTCGGGCGCGGCCAGTTATCGTTATGAGGTCGACAACTCGCAGTACGCGAACTCCGGCATTCTCAAGTTGCGATCGACAGGGCGGGTTGGCAAGGAGCTCCGCAGCGTCGTCGTCAACCTCAAGCAGCAGGGGTTCATCGACTTCCTCTACTTCACCGACTACGAGATCCAGGACCCGAAGTACAGCGGCAAGAATGCGACCACGTGTACGAAGTACGCTTGGGCGTCACGCCCGGCTGACTGCAGCAACATAGCTTTCGACCTCGGGGACACGACCAATGGTCCTGCCCACTCCAATGACACGATCCGGATCTGCGACGCGACGTTCAACGGCCCAGTGACGACCGCGTACAACCCCACTTCGGGACCGCGCTACGACGCGAGGAACTCGAACGGCACCGCCTGTTCCGGGCAGGATTTCGCGGTAGCAGGAGGTCCCACATACAGTCCGGTGATCGGGATGCCGCCGACGAACGCACAGATGAAAAAGGAAGTTCGGTACGATATCCCGGCCGAGGTTCCGCGCCCAGGCTGCCTCTATACGGGGCCTACGAGGATCACTTTCAACGCAGGCGGAACGATGACCGTGCGGTCGCCGCTCACGAAGGCTACTCAAATCAACGGTGCCGCCACTCCGGTCGCCAAGTCGCCGGCTCCGACCCAGTGCGGTGACCCAGCACAGTTGGCATCGGCCACAGGACAGACCATCCCTGTTCTGGATCGCAACCTGATTTTCGTTCAGAACGTCCCTGCGAGTTCGTCCGATCCCAACTTCACGTCGACGACCAAGGTGCCTACTGCGTGCAAGACGCCGACGACGTCGCAGCAACCGGAATCTCTCCCAACCAATGGACTGGGCTATCCGCTCGCGAACGAGGATCTGGGCTCGTCGTCTGTCGTCGAGTCATACAACTGCCGGTATGGCGATGTTTTCGTTGAAGGCGACATGCATGGCCTCATGAGCATCGCCGCCGAAAACTATGTCTACGTGACGGGGAACATCAAGTACGTGGATCCACAGGCCGACATGCTCGGGCTCGTGGGGAACAACGCTGTATGGGTGTGGAATCCCGTCAATTCGTCGGGGAGTTCTTTGTTGAGCTCCACATCGAAGGCTAACCGACGCATTGACGCCGCGATCCTCTCCGTCGCGCACACGTTCCAAGTGCAGAACAAGGAGAAGGGCGGCGATCGCGGAACGCTCACTGTCAACGGAGCGCTGGCTCAGAAGTTCCGTGGAATTGTCAGGTACGGCACCAACGGGTACATCAAGAATTACGTCTACGACGCACGCTTCCGATACATGGCACCACCCAAGTTCCTCTCACCCGTAACCACGACCTATGGGGTAAGCGAACTTGTGGAAGTTGCCGGTGCGCTGAACCCGGACGGATCGTGCGTGAAGAAGGCCGGGTTCTGCATATGACCGGGGAAGCACAGATCCTCGCGATCGTTGGCTCCGCCTTCGTCGGTGTCTTCGGGCTGCTCGTGGGCTCTTTCCTCAACGTTGTGATCTACCGGGTCCCCAACGGGATGTCGGTCGTCTCCCCGCCGAGCGCGTGCCCGGGCTGTGGCTCGGGCATCAAAGGATACGACAACGTCCCGGTGTTCTCCTGGTTGGCGCTTCGCGGCAAGTGCCGGTCGTGTCGCGAATCGATCTCCGCCCGATACCCGCTCGTCGAAGCGGGTGTCGGCGTGTTCTTTGCCCTCGTCGCCGTCTGGTGGTGGGCGGTCTCGACAAGCAGCATCCCGACAGGTTCGACCATTGCCGGCAACGTTCTCGCGCTGGTCGCGTTCCTGTGGCTCGCCGGCGTCAGCGTCGCGCTCGCTCTCATCGACCTCGACACGCACAAGCTTCCGAACGTGATCGTCCTGCCCAGTTACTTCGTCGGCGGCGCTTTGCTGACGACCGCCGGCATCCTCAACAACGCAGATGTCGACGCCCTGATACGCGCGGCCGTCGGGCTGACCGTGATGTGGGTCGCGTACTTCCTCATGGCGATGCTCTACCCAGGCGGTATGGGGTTCGGCGACGTCAAGCTCGCCGGCGTGCTCGGCCTCTACCTCGGCTTCGTCGGCTGGGGTGCCCTGGTCGTGGGCGCCTTCGCCGCCTTCTTCTTTGGCGGCATCTACGCCATAGCGCTCGTAATCCTGAAGAAGGCGGGCCGCAAAAGCGGAATCCCGTTCGGGCCGTGGATGCTCGTCGGCGCCTGGGCCGGCATCTTCGTCGGCAACGCACTATGGACCTCCTACCTCTCGCTGCTCGGCGTGGCATAGGTACGGGAAAGCAAGAGGAGAAACATGTCAACGAGCGTTGTGGGTATCGACATCGGCAGTGTCGCCATCCGTGCTGTCGAAGTCAAGGACCCTGACAAGGCGAAACCCACGATCTTGCGCTACTCGGAGTTGCCGTTGCCCGCCGGCGCCGTCAACCGCGGTGAAGTAGTCGAACCCAACACTGTCTCATCCGTTCTCAAACGTTTGTGGTCAACCGGTGGTTTCACATCGAAGAACGTGGTGATCGGAATGGGCAATCAGCGCGTTCTCGCCCGCGACCTGACGCTTCCGAAGATGTCGCAGGCGCGGCTCCGCGAGTCACTGCCATACCAGGTGCAGGAACTCCTGCCGGTGCCCGTGACCGAGGCGATGCTCGACTTCTACCCGGTCTCCGAGGAGTTGACCGCAGGCGGACCGGTCGTTCATGGCCTGCTCGTCGCCGCGATCAAGGAGGCGGTGCTCGGCAACGTGCGGGCCGTTGAGAAGTCGGGGCTGACGACGACCGGGGTGGACCTCATCCCGTTTGCCCTCACGCGGGTGCTCCTGCGCAACGGGAATGCCGCGGGAACAGTTGCGATCGTCGATATCGGAGCGAGTGCCACGACCGTCGTCATAGCGACAAATGGGGTGCCGCAGTTTCTCCGCATCATTCCCGCCGGCGGCGATGATTTGACGACCGCGCTCACCCAACGGCTTGAGATTGAAACAGAGCAAGCGGAAGCGCTTAAACGCGGTATCGGCCTGCGCACGCGCGTCGACGACCCGCAGCACCAGCGGCCGATGGAGATCATCAACGAGGTGACCAATGAACTGCTCAGCAGCGCGCGAAACACGCTTGACTACTTCGGCCAGTCACGGCCGGATGCCCCGGTCAAACGCATCCTCCTCACCGGCGGAGGTGCGCGTCTGAGCGGACTGCCCGACGCGCTGGCCGAATTGACCCGCGCGCCTGTCGTCGCAGCAGATCCGTTCGCCGGACTCACCGTCTCGAAATCGTTGAGAGCAGACGACCTCCGCCACAACCAGTCGGCCATCCTCGTGGCGCTGGGCCTCGCCTTGGGGAGCACAGCATGAGCAAGACGACCGAAACCCTTGTCGTCGGAGGAGCGCCGCGGGCGGACCTTCTTCCGCCCGAGATCCGGCGTGAGCACAAGGGCCGCCGCACGCGGCGGAAACTGATCTGGGGCATCCTCGGCGTCATTCTCCTCGTTCTCGTGGGAACCGGAGCAAGCTACTACCTCGCCCTGACCTCTCAATCGCAGTTGACCGCAGCGCAGGATCGGACGAACGAGCTGCTTCTCGAACAACAGAAGTACACCGAAGTGCGTGTCGTTCAGGACGAGCTGGCGGCCGTCGAAGCCGGCCAGCGCGTCGGGGCAGCCACCGAGGTCGACTGGAAAGCGTACATCGACAAGATCGAGGCCAGCCTGCCTGACAACGTGGAGATTCAGGAGGTGCGAATCGATGCGGCCTCCCCTCTCGCCGACTACGCGCAAGCCGACACTCCGCTGTTGGGCGTGCGCGTCGCCACCCTGACATTTGGAGCGTGGACGAAGGCGCTCCCCGACACGGATGCCTGGTTGGTCGCGTTGAGCGGACTGCCTGGGCACGCCGACGCCAACCCCGATTCGATCAACTTCGACGAGGAAGCTGAGCTTTACGAGACGATCGTCACCATGCACATCAACGAGCGTGCGTGGTCGGAGCGATTCGTGACCGCAGAAGAGCAGGCCGTCAAAAAGAAAGCGGCGCCTGACGCCACCTCGGAGCAGACCGCAAAGCAGGGGGATTGATCATGGATAAGACAAGAATCTGGATCCTTGCCTCCGCGATCGTGATGATCGGCATCCTCGCCCTCGGCTATTTCGTGGGCATCGACCCTCAACTGAAGGCCAAGGCCTCGACCGACGAGCAACGGGTGTCGGTCGAAGCACAGAACACCGCAACCGGGCTCACTATCGCCAAGATGAAGAAAGACTTCGAGTCAATCGAAGCTCTCAAGGCGGAACTGATCGCCCTTCGCGGTTCAATCCCGGATGCTGGTGAACTTCCGAAGTTCCTGACACAACTGGATACCGTGGCGGCAGAGAGCAACACAAAGGTCACTTCGCTGACTGTCTCCGAAGCTATTCCGTACACAGCGCCGGCAACCTCGATTGTTGTTCCTGTCGAGGAACCGGCTGGGGATGCCGATGCGGCCGCGAAGGCGCCGGGCGAGCCAGTACCGGCGGTGCCCGACGTGCCGACGACAATCACCGACCCACGGATCACGCCGGAGAACTTCGTCGCGATCCCTGTGGATGTCACGGTGGAAGGCGACAAGGTGGGGGCGCGGTTGTTCCTCGACAAGCTGCAGCATGGGACCCGCCTGTTCATGGCCACTCAGATTTCACTGATGCCGATCGATGACAAGCCGGGCATCTTTACTTCTCAGGTGACCGGGTACGTGTACGTGCTGCTGCGGAAATAGCGCTGCAACCAGCTGTTGGATCAGGCTCCCACTGTCGATCGTGAAGCGGTACGACGTGAAGCGCCTCGTGTGACATCGGCGTTCGATGAGGTGATCGCAGCGGGGGCCCCCGGCCACCGCGCCAACCGGCTCGACCGTGGTTCCTACATAGCTCGACGACGTGGCGAGAGAGGCGGGCATAAAGCCGGACGACGCCGCGTTACCCCACCCGTAACCGTGCGTCACCCAAGTTTGACT
Organism: Mycetocola sp.; assembly: GCF_025464835.1. Lineage (GTDB taxonomy): Bacteria > Actinomycetota > Actinomycetes > Actinomycetales > Microbacteriaceae > Mycetocola_A. The sequence goes on from NZ_JAODMP010000100.1 coordinate 7,936, forward strand.
GGCTCGCCCACGGGCCTACGCTCGGTTGCTGAGGCATCCGCAGAGTCACATGGACCGGGACGCCACATCGACGTCGAAAAGGAAACACACCACCATGGCTTCACGCTCCGTCTTCTCAAGAATCGCCGCCGCCACCGTCGCGGCCGGGCTCGCCGTCACCCTGGCTGGCTGCGCCACGGCATCCGCCGGCGGAAGCGCATCGACCAAGGCCGGTGACAGCGCCCTCGAACGCGTGAAGGAAGCCGGCGTGCTCGTCGTCGGCACCGAAGGAACCTACAGGCCGTTCAGCTACCACGAAGGCGGAGCGGGGGACCTCACCGGGTACGACGTCGACGTCGTCACCGCGGTGGCAGAGAAGCTGGACCTCGACGTGACGTTCGAGGAGACCCAGTGGGACGGCATCTTCGCCGGTCTCGAAGCCGGCCGGTTCGACATCATCGCGAACCAGGTTTCGATCAACCCCGAACGTGAAGAGAAGTACACGCTCAGCAAGCCATACACGGTGTCACCCGGCGTGCTCATCGTTGCCGAGAACAACACGGACATCACGTCCCTCGAAGACCTCGCAGGCAAGACCACCGCACAGTCCAACACGAGCAACTGGTACCAGGTCGCCGAAGAAGCGGGGGCGAACGTTGAAGCAGTCGAAGGCTGGGCACAGGCCGTCGAGCTTCTCGAACAGGGTCGCATCGACGCAACAGTCAACGACAAGCTGACTTACCTCGACTACCTCAAGCAGAAGCCGGATGCCGGGATCAAGGCCGTCGCCGAGACCGAAGAGGCCTCGCTCAGCGCCTTCGCGCTGAAGAAGGGCAGCGACGACCTCGTCGATGTCATCAACGGCGCCCTCGACGAGCTTCGCGAAGAAGGAACTCTCGCTGAAATCTCCGAGAAGTATTTCGGCACAGACGTGAGCAAGTAGCAGCGGCACCTGCGATACTGCCCTCATGGTCTCCGACGCCGCATGGGAGCTCTTTTGGAGTTCGCTGTGGCCGCTCGTGTCCGGGGCGATCACCGGCACGATCCCCCTTGCCCTGATCTCCTTCGCGCTCGGACTCGTACTGGCGCTCTTCGTGGCTCTGATGCGGCTCTCGCGCAACAAGGTTCTCTCATCGATCGCGCGCGGCTACATCTCGGTGATCCGCGGCACGCCACTGCTCGTCCAGCTGTTCATCATCTTCTACGGGCTGCCGTCGCTCGGCCTGACGATCAACCCGTGGCCGAGCGCCATCATCGCGTTCTCGCTCAACGTCGGCGGGTACGCGGCCGAAGTGATTCGGGCCGCGATTCTTTCCGTGCACAAGGGGCAGTGGGAGGCGGCGTACACGATCGGGATGTCCAGGGCGCGTGCCCTCCGCCGGATCATCCTGCCGCAGGCCGCCCGCGTCTCCGTGCCTCCGCTGTCGAACACCTTCATCAGCCTCGTCAAGGACACCTCGCTGGCGTCGGTGATCCTCGTCACCGAGATGTTCCGCGTGGCACAACGGATCGCGGCGTTCAGCCAGGAATTCATGCTCGTCTACATCCAGGCTGCCCTCATCTACTGGGTGATCTGCCTCGTGCTGTCGTCCGGCCAGAGCGTTCTTGAGAAGAGGTTGGATCGTTATGTCGCCCAGTGACCCCGCGCCGGCAGAGGACCCAGACGTCCTCCTCACCGTCACCGGTCTGCACAAGGCGTTCGGCAGACACGACGTCCTTCGTGGCATCGATCTCTCCGTCCGTCGGGGTAAAGTGCTCGTGCTGATCGGCCCGTCAGGATCCGGAAAGACCACTGTTCTTCGCTCGATCAACGGCCTCGAGATTCCCGATGCCGGCGTCGTCACCGCGCCGGACGGCATCCGCGTCGATTACTCTGCGAACCCGCCGAGGAAGGACATCCTGGCGATGCGGGACCGCACCGCCATGGTGTTCCAGCACAACAATCTGTTCCCCCACATGACCGTGCTCGAAAACATCATTGAGGGGCCGGTGCAGGTGAAGGGAATCGGCAAGGCGGCGGCGACCGCGGATGCCGTCGCCCTGCTCGACCGGGTGGGTCTCGCCGAGAAGCGCGACGTCTACCCCTTCCAGCTCTCCGGCGGTCAGGCGCAGCGCGTCGGCATCGTGCGCGCTCTCGCACTCAAACCCCAACTCCTCCTCTTCGATGAGCCGACCAGCGCCCTTGACCCCGAGCTCGTCGGCGAAGTGCTCGCCGTGATGAAGGAACTTGCCGATGAAGGCTGGACCATGGTCGTCGTCACCCACGAAATCGCGTTCGCTCGCCAGGTTGCCGACGAAATCCTCTTCATGGACGACGGGGTCATCGTCGAACGCGGCACACCCCGGGAAATCTTCACCGCTCCGAAACAGGAACGCACGAAACAGTTCCTGCACCGCATCCTCTCCCCGCTCGACTGACGGCACCGCTCGACTGACCTGAACTGGCTCGACGAACCGCGCGGTTCCGCGGAAATGCACAGCCACGCCGGTAAAGTGACTCTCACAGGGCACAGGTCCCTGATCGACGAGGAGTGTCACCATGAGCAACACCACCCCCGATTTCAGCGACGCGAATCGCGACGGTACCGAGCCGTCGGCCGGTTCAGCGCCAGCCGCGAACGAGGACGCTCCCCGTGAGCAGGACACCATCCGCGAAACCCGCGAATACGACGCCCCCCTCACACCGGCGGTTCCTGCCGACCAGGACCCCGCCCGCCACGATGAGTCCGCTCCGGATGCCGCCGCGCCGCTCTCCGAAGAGTTCGACCCCGACGCCTTCCGCGACTCCCTGCCCGTACCCGCACCCGCACCCGCGCCCGCGCCCGCGACTGCCGCTGAACCCGCCGCAGTCGAGCACGACCGCACGAGCGAGGAAGCGGAACCGATCGCGCCCGCGCACTCCCACACGCCAGAAGTCGCAGACCACGCCTACGCCGAGACGGCGGACACCCACGTGCTCTCCTCGTCCGAGCCCACCGTTCTCACCCAGGCGGACCTGCACGCCGACCGGGTGCGTACCGAAGAAGCCGCGGCCGCGGACACGGTCTACACCGACGCCACCGCGCCCGTGGTCCCCGCTCCGGTGCACGTACCAGCCGAGCAAGAGCCGGCCCCGGCCCCGATGCGCCAGCCGGTCTACGTCCAGGCCCCGAGCGAACCCAAGCCCAAAGGCAACCGCGGTTTCGGCATCCTCGTCTCCCTGCTTGCCACCGTCGTGTTCGCGGTGCTCTACGCCGCGGCGCTCGCCGCGTTGCTCGTCATCACCAATGACTCCTTCAACACCATGACCCAGGTTCTCGTGAGGGCCCCGTTCTGGGTCCCCGTCATCTTCTTCTTCCTCGGTATGGCCCTGCTGGCCTCCGTGGTCAACCGCGGCGGGTGGTGGGCGTACGTTCTCGGCGGCTTCGTCGTCGCAGCGATCGTCTACGGTTCCTACCTCGGTGGCCTCCTGATCGAGCAGGCCGCGAACATCAGCCCGAGCGAAGTCGGCGGCGCTGTCCTGAGCGCGCTGCTCTCGCCGGCAGCGGTCATCGCCTTCATCATCGCCCGTGAGGTGCCGATCTGGTTCGGCGCCTGGGTCGCCTCCCGCGGCCGCAAGGTCAAGGAGCGCAATCTCGAAGCGAAGCGGGAATACGAGCGGATCCTCGACCAGGGTCCCGTCGTCTCCTGACGTGGCGCGGGTCCCGCGAAGGCTGCGGGCCGCGCTACTCGCGACGCTCGGGCTCGCTCTCGGCCTCGCCTGCGGCGCCGTCTGGCCGGTCGTGGCGTTCGCCGGTCCGGATGCCTCCGGCTGGCTCGCCGGTGCCATGATCGCGACGGCGACGGCGACGGCGACGGCGACGGCGACGGCCGGCGTCCTCGCCGTCCTGTTTCGCCTGACCCGCGAAGCATCCGCGGTCGGGATCCTCGTGCCGGCCGTCGCTGCGTGCACCGGCTTCCTCGTCGCCGGGGGAGCGCTGCACGGACTCGGTGGCGGGAACCCGCTGGCTGGTCCTCTCTCCGGGTTGTCCCAGTTCGGCTACCCGGGCATCTGAGCCGTCGTTGCGCTCAGCCTTGCCGCGGCGGCAGCGTTCCGGACGGGGACTTCTCCACAGCGCGGCAGGCGCGGCCGGTAGGTGAGGAGACCTCACCGGGCCCGGTCGCTCGGCTACCCGGCTCTCGTCGTGATGGGCTTCGCACCGAAAAACGTCGGGGAGGGCGAAACGGTCACGGTGACGGGCGACCACGTCACCGGGTGGGTCGAAGTGCCCCTCCAGGGTGTCGGGTGGGCCAGCTTCTCTCCCACCCCGGACGGAAATCCCCCAGGGCCAGAACCCGACGCCCCAGAGCGAACCTCAACCCCAGGTCAGGCAACCGCCTCGGGCAGAGAAACAGGATGACGACCTGCTCGCAGAGGTCGACATCAACGACAGCGAAGACGAGGAGTCTTCGCTCGTGATCGCCGCCATCAAGAAACGGCGGATGCGAGGCGGCAGGGGTCGCCGGACGTCGGGATCGACGAGTTGTGGCAGGCGACGGAGAAGTCCACTGCCGTCGCGGCGTCGGCGATAGGCTGGTGGCGCCGGCGGCTGAGCCGGTTCCGGGTGCACTCCGGACGTCCAGTGACGGACCGCTCACGGCGCCCGGCCGCGGCAGGCGACCCGGGCAGACGGGCCAAGGGAAAAACGGCGGAGTGAGAAAAATGAGCGGCGACAACCTGAACGAATGGAACGGCTACGAGGTTCCACCCGGGCCGCCCCTGCCTGCGCCCGCAACCGATTCTGGGTCTCCGGTGCGGGAAATCGGCATGCCCCCCGGTATGGAGCCGGCGCTCGACACGATGCCGTCCTCCCATCACGGCATCCCGGTGCCCGTCGCCCGGCCTGAGTTCGGCGTCGCCCCCACACCGTTCAGCCCTCAACCGGAGACCGCGGCCGGCACCTACCGGGTGCAGGTCGTCGCCGACTGAGCCGATGTCCATCCCGAACCCGAGTGACGGTGCGCCTGGCCGACCGGCATCCTTCCCGTACACCCTCGCGATTTTCGCCACCGTTCTCTACTTTGCGCTCGTCGTCTGCGCGTTCGGGTTCGTGAGCCTGCTGACAGACACCGACGTCGTTTCCCAGGCGGATGCCGGTCCTCTCGTCGGTCCGATCGCCACCGGTTCCGCCGTGGTGGCCGTTTTGCTGTACCTGCTGGGGATCGGGCGGCGCTACGAACGAGACCTCCACGAGGCCGTCGCCGCTTCCATCGGAGATCCAGTGAGGCTCCCACTCGGCCGAGCGGTCCTGGTCGGCATCGTCAGTTACGTGGTCTACGTGTTCGCCGGTGCTTTCGCCTATTCGATCGTCACCGCCGAGGTCTTCTCCATCGTTCTCTTCGCCGCCGGCTCCGCCCTGAGCGGCTTCGCGATCGCCGTCGGGACGCTCGCCGCCACCATCTCAGTGGCATACATGCTCGTCCTCGGCAGCGGGGGAGAACATCCGGCGCGTCCGTTATGGCCGTGGGAGCGCTAGGTCGAGTACTCTCGGAGTCATGGACCGGTCGCTCGACACGCGAGTGAGCCAGGCAGTCGACGCGTGGCTGCGCTGGTTGCCGCGCTGGCAACCGTCGACCCACCGTGGACGCACTCGCCTCTGCCGTCGCTGTTTTGGATCGCCGATCATGGCCGCCGTGGGGCTCGACCACGACGTCCCCCACGCCGTCCAGCACGGGCTCTCCACCCGGGTCAAGTCCATCGTCGACGACATCGTCGACGATTACACCCAGCGCAATCTCCCGCTGCTGCAGCGCGAACTCCATGAAGCTGAACTCCGTCGCGCGCGCCAGTACCGCCCCGAGCGCGGCCTCGAACCGGAATACGACGGTCTCCCCGTCGATCCGGACCCCATCCCGGGAGAGCCGTACCTGTTCACGCTCGCCGGGCTCGCGGGGGAGGAGCCCGCAGACGACGAAGAATTGCCCGTGCCGCTCACCGACGACGAGAAGGCAGCCCTTCGCACCGAGATCCGTCTCGCCGACGAATGTGCCATTCACGCCGGAAAGCTCGTCTGTATTTCGATCGAATCCCATCGTGAGCGGATACAGGCAGCCGTCGCCCAGTACGTCGAACCCCAGATCGAGGCGTTGCTCGCCGACCTGACCCTGGAGCTGGATTCGCCACCATCCTGGTGACCCGGCGGCAACCGCCCCGTCCGTGCGCGCGACACCGCCCCGGACGGCCCCCGCCATTTGACCGAGACACCCCTGGCGGCTAGAATTTCTGAGGTGTGTGCTTTGTCACGCTTCTGAACCGTCCCTTCGGGTGCCGAAAGAAGCTCGAGAACTCGCACCGATCAGGGTCGGATAGCTCATGCGCCGGCCCCCACGGCATACCCACCAATCCAGCAACGCTCTTCTGCGATGCCGGTGGGTCCAAACGAACTCGCCTCGCGCGAATGCTAGCAAACACATTGCAGCTGTCACCGTGCAGCAAATACAAGGAGAAGTAGTGCCAACCATTCAGCAGTTGGTCCGCAAGGGTCGCACGCCGAAGGTCGTCAAGACCAAGGCCCCCGCCCTGAAGGCCAACCCCCAGCAGCGTGGCGTATGCACCCGTGTGTACACCACCACCCCGAAGAAGCCGAACTCGGCGATGCGCAAGGTCGCTCGTGTGAAGCTCTCCAACGGCACCGAGGTCACCGCCTACATCCCAGGTGAAGGCCACAACCTCCAGGAGCACTCGATGGTCCTCGTCCGTGGCGGACGTGTGAAGGACCTCCCGGGTGTTCGTTACAAGATCATCCGCGGCGCACTCGACACGCAGGCCGTGAAGAACCGCAAACAGGCTCGCAGCCGTTACGGCGCAAAGATGGAGAAGAAGTAATGCCTCGTAAGGGACCAGCACCAAAGCGCCCCGTCGTCGCAGACCCCGTCTACGGCGCACCGATCGTCAGCCAGCTCGTCAACAAGATCCTTGTCGACGGCAAGAAGGGCCTCGCCGAGCGCATTGTCTACAACGCGCTCGAGGGCGTCTCTTCGAAGAACGGCCAGGACGCCGTCGTCACGCTCAAGAAGGCGCTCGACAACGTCCGCCCCACTCTTGAGGTCCGGTCACGCCGCGTCGGCGGCTCGACCTACCAGGTGCCGATCGAAGTCAAGCCGCACCGTGCGAACACTCTCGCGCTCCGTTGGCTCACCACCTATGCCAAGGGCCGTCGCGAAAAGACGATGACCGAGCGTCTCACCAACGAGATCCTCGACGCGTCGAACGGCCTCGGTGCCGCGGTCAAGCGCCGCGAAGACACCCACAAGATGGCCGAGTCGAACAAGGCCTTCGCGCACTACCGCTGGTAGCCGTGAGTGGATGCCCCGGCGCGTATCCCGCGCCGGGGCATCCGCCCCGCCTGTTCGACCCATCCACATTCAACTTCCTGGAGGAACCCAGTGGCACTTGACGTGCTCACCGACCTGAACAAGGTCCGCAACATCGGCATCATGGCCCACATCGATGCCGGTAAAACAACAACCACAGAGCGCATCCTGTTCTACACCGGTGTCAACCACAAGATCGGTGAGACCCACGATGGTGCCTCCACGATGGACTGGATGGAGCAGGAGCAGGAGCGTGGCATCACGATCACCTCTGCGGCGACCACCTGTTTCTGGGACAACAACCAGATCAACATCATCGACACCCCCGGTCACGTGGACTTCACCGTCGAGGTGGAGCGATCGCTCCGCGTGCTCGACGGCGCCGTTGCTGTGTTCGACGGCAAGGAGGGCGTTGAGCCCCAGTCCGAGACCGTCTGGCGCCAGGCCGACAAGTACGACGTCCCCCGCATTTGCTTCGTCAACAAGATGGACAAGCTCGGCGCCGACTTCTACTTCACCGTCGACACCATCATCAAGCGCCTCGGCGCCAAGCCCCTTGTCATCCAGCTGCCCATCGGCGCTGAGAGCGACTTCGAGGGCGTCGTCGACCTCGTCGAGATGCGTGCGCTGACCTGGCGCGGTGACTCGAAGGGTGACGTCGAGATGGGCGCCAAGTACGCCATCGAAGAGATCCCCGCCGACCTCGTCGAGAAGGCTGCTGAGTACCGCAAGCTCCTCCTCGAGACCGTCGCCGAGACCGATGACGCACTGCTCGAGAAGTACTTCGGTGGCGAAGAGCTGACCGTCGCCGAGATCAAGGGCGCGATCCGCAAGCTCACCGTCAACAGCGAGATCTACCCGGTCCTCTGTGGTTCGGCGTTCAAGAACCGCGGAGTCCAGCCGATGCTCGATGCCGTGATCGACTACCTGCCGAACCCGCTCGACGTGCCGGCAACTGAGGCACGCGACCCGCGCGACGAAGAGAAGATCATCCTGCGTCACCCGGACGCCGCCGAGCCGTTCGCAGCGCTGGCCTTCAAGGTCGCCGTCCACCCGTTCTTCGGTCGTCTCACCTACGTGCGTGTCTACTCCGGCCGGCTCGACTCCGGCGCCCAGGTCATCAACTCGACCAAGGGCAAGAAGGAGCGCATCGGCAAGATCTTCCAGATGCACGCCAACAAGGAAAACCCCGTTGACTTCGTGACGGCAGGTCACATTTACGCGGTGATCGGCCTCAAGGACACCACAACCGGTGACACCCTCTGTGACCCGAACGAGCAGGTCGTGCTCGAGTCGATGACTTTCCCTGAGCCCGTCATCTCGGTCGCTATCGAGCCGAAGACGAAGCAGGACCAGGAAAAGCTCGGCACCGCGATCCAGAAGCTCGCAGAAGAGGACCCGACGTTCCGCGTTGAGCAGAACCAGGAGACCGGCCAGACCGTCATCCACGGTATGGGCGAACTCCACCTCGACATCCTCGTCGACCGGATGAAGCGCGAATTCAAGGTTGAGGCGAACGTGGGCAAGCCCCAGGTCGCCTACCGCGAGACGATCCGCCGTGCGGTTCCGAAGCACGACTACACCCACAAGAAGCAGACGGGTGGATCCGGCCAGTTCGCGAAGATCCAGTTCGGCCTCGAGCCGCTGGAACTCACCGCTGAAAAGACATACGAGTTCGACAACAAGGTCACCGGTGGTCGTATCCCTCGCGAATACATCCCCTCCATCGATGCTGGATTCCAGGACGCACTCCAGGTCGGAATCCTCGCCGGATACCCGCTCGTCGGTGTAAAGGCGATCTTGCTCGACGGAGCAGCCCACGATGTTGACTCGTCCGAAATGGCGTTCAAGATCGCAGGATCGATGGGCTTCAAAGAGGCCGCACGCAAGGCTGACCCGGTTCTCCTCGAGCCGCTCATGGCCGTCGAGGTGCGTACCCCCGAGGAGTACATGGGCGACGTCATCGGCGACATCAACTCTCGCCGCGGGCAGATCCAGTCGATGGAAGACGCTTCCGGCGTCAAGGTGATCGCCGCCAAGGTGCCGCTTTCGGAGATGTTCGGTTACATCGGTGACCTGAGGAGCAAAACCTCAGGCCGCGCCGTGTACTCGATGACATTCGAAAGCTACGCGGAAGTTCCGAAGGCCGTGGCCGAGGAGATCATCCAGAAGAGCAAGGGCGAGTAATCGCCCTGTGGCGGGGGAGGGCCTGAGCCTCTCTGTGCAATCCCCCGTCGCAACCTAGTAACATAAATACACAAATCCCCGTAGCAATCCGGTCGCAAACCAGTGCCCGGCTTCCTACATCAGTCCTGAGGAGGACCATAGTGGCTAAGGCCAAGTTCGAGCGGACCAAGCCGCACGTAAACATCGGTACGATCGGTCACGTCGACCACGGCAAGACCACCCTTACCGCCGCCATCTCCAAGGTGCTTGCTGACAAGTTCCCTTCGAAGACGAACGTTCAGCGCGACTTCGCGACGATCGACTCGGCTCCGGAAGAGCGCCAGCGCGGTATCACGATCAACATCTCGCACGTCGAGTACGAGACGCCTGCGCGTCACTACGCTCACGTTGACGCACCCGGCCACGCCGACTACATCAAGAACATGATCACCGGTGCTGCCCAGATGGACGGCGCGATCCTCGTGGTTGCCGCTACCGACGGCCCGATGGCGCAGACCCGCGAGCACGTTCTGCTCGCCAAGCAGGTCGGCGTTCCGTACCTGCTCGTTGCGCTCAACAAGTCCGACATGGTCGACGACGAAGAGATCCTTGAGCTCGTCGAGCTCGAGGTTCGCGAGCTGCTCTCCAGCCAGGGCTTCGACGGCGACAACGCTCCCGTCGTTCGCGTCTCCGGCCTCAAGGCTCTTGAGGGCGACGAGAAGTGGACCGCCTCCATCCTCGAGCTCATGGAAGCCGTGGACAACAGCGTTCCGGACCCGGTGCGCGACAAGGACAAGCCGTTCCTCATGCCGATCGAGGACGTTTTCACGATCACCGGTCGTGGAACGGTCGTCACCGGTCGCGCCGAGCGTGGAACCCTCCCGATCAACTCCGAGGTCGAGATCGTCGGCATCCGCCCGACGCAGAAGACCATCGTCACGGGTATCGAGATGTTCCACAAGCAGCTCGACGAAGCATGGGCCGGCGAGAACTGTGGCCTCCTGCTCCGTGGAACGAAGCGTGAAGATGTCGAGCGCGGCCAGGTTGTTGTCAAGCCCGGCTCCGTTACGCCTCACACGAACTTCGAGGGAACCGCGTACATCCTGTCAAAGGAAGAGGGCGGCCGTCACAACCCGTTCTACGCGAACTACCGCCCGCAGTTCTACTTCCGCACCACCGACGTCACCGGCGTCATCACGCTGCCCGAGGGCACCGAGATGGTCATGCCGGGCGACACCACCGACATGACGGTTCAGCTGATCCAGCCGATCGCCATGGAGGAGGGCCTCAGCTTCGCGATCCGCGAGGGTGGCCGCACCGTCGGC
>NZ_JAODMP010000042.1 GCF_025464835.1 Mycetocola sp.
GGATCGAAGCACCGAGCGGCACAGCTCTGCAATTCCGCGCCAACGGCGACCACGTCGTGCTCAACGACGCTGTGTCCGGAGCCTCGTGGGCCGTGCAGTCCCAGAACCAGCTCATCGACAACTGGGATGAACTCATCGACGTGGATGAGAACGAGCAGAGGATCGACGACAACCAGGAAGACACTCCGCCGGAGTACGAACAGACCCAGCTCCCACCGACCGCGGTGCCTGACGCATTCGGTGCGCGCGCCGGCCGGACCTCGCCCCTCCCGGTTCTGCTGAATGACATCGACCCGAACGGTGACGTGTTGATGATCGCGAGGTACACCGACCTCGATGCCTCCTTCGGCAAGCTGGAACTGGTGAACAACGCCCAGCAGCTGCAGGTGACCCTCCCCCCGGATGCCGTCGGAACGACGCGATTCGAGTACACGATCACCGATGGCCGGGGTGGCTCATCCTCGGCGGAGGTCACGCTGACGGTGAAAGCGCCCGAGGAGAACGGGCCGCCGGAACAGGTGCGCAAGTCCAAGGCCTCGGTCGCCGAAGGCGGACGGCTCACCGCACAGACGCTCGGAGACTGGGTGGACCCGGACGGCGACCCGTTCTACCTGACCCAGGCGAACATCACCGCCCCCGACCAGGTGCAATTCACCCCGGACGGCACGCTCATCTATACAGACTCCGGCGTCGGTGGAACGCTCAAGGCGATCGGTCTCGTCGTCTCAGACGGCAGTGCAGACGGAGCGGGGACCTTCTCCGTGACGGTCTACCCTGCCGGCGAAGTGCCCATCATCGTCGAGTCCTTCGCTGTGCTCGCCTACGCCGGCCAGGAAGTGACTGTTTCCCCGTTGCCGCACGTGCGTGGCGGGTCAGGACCGCTTCGCCTGGTCAACGTGCCGGCGAAAGAGGGTGCGACGATCACCCCCGACTACAACGGCGGTGTCTTCCGGTTCGCGAGCTCCCAGGCGCGCACCCACACCATCGAATACGCGGTGACGGACGGCAACCGCACGCAGACCGGCCTCGTCCGGATCGATGTGCTCGCACCACCGGAGGCCGGCGCGCCGCCGGTCACCATCCCGCACACCGCATACATCCGGGAACAGAGCACGGAACGCGTCGACGTGCTCGCCGGTGACTTCGACCCAGCGGGGGGAGTGCTGGTCGTCACCGGTGTGTTCGACATTCCCGCCGAGTCCGGCCTGCGCGTCGAAATCCTGGAGCAGCGGATCCTGCGAGTCACGCTGACGACGCCTCTCGACGCCCCGGTGTCGTTCAACTACCGCGTCTCGAACGGCACAAGTGAGGCGCAGGGGACAGTGACGGTGATCCAGATCCCCACCCCAGCCGTGCGCCAGCCGCCGGTCGCCTACCCCGACTCGGTATCGGTGCGCGTCGGGGACGCCATCGACATCCCGGTCCTGGACAACGACACGCATCCGGATGGGGAGACATTGAGCCTGAGCCCCACGCTGGCCACCAGCCTCCCCTCCGATGCCGGGCTGCTCTTCACCTCGGGCAGAATGTTGCGTTACCTCGCGCCGGACAAGCCAGGCAACTTCACCGCGTCCTATCGGACGGTCGCACCTGACGGGCAGTGGGCGGACGCGCAAGTGACGCTCAACGTGCGTGAGGTGGATGCCTCATCGAACGCTGCCCCCGTTCCTCAGACCGTGATCGCCCGTGTGCTGAGCGGAGAACGGGTGCGGATCTCTATTCCGTTATCCGGCATAGACCCGGACGGTGACTCGGTCCAGCTCGTCGGCCAGGCCTCGAACTCGGAGAAGGGATCCGTCGTCGGCACCGGCAAGGACTGGTTCGATTACGAGGCGGGCGCGTACTCCACCGGCACTGACAGCTTCACGTACACGGTCATCGACGCGTTGGGAAGCCAGGCCACCGGTGTCGTTCGCATCGGCGTCAGCGGGAAACTCGACGGGTCGCGGGTTCCGGTCGCCGTGGCCGACGACGTGATCACCAGACCCGACCGCACCGTCGCTGTCCCCGTCCTGGTCAACGACTCCGACCCGGACGGTGGAGCGCTCAGCGTGATCTCTGTGGAACCCACGGGCGACGGCGCTACGGCGACGATCGACGGCGACCTCGTGCGCGTGACAGTGCCCACGGGCGAGGGGCGGTTCGGTTTCGTCTACGAGATCGAGAACAGCTGGGGCAACACGTCGACGAACTTCCTCACCGTCGTGACGAGGAACGACGCCCCACTCGCCCGGCCCGTCACCAGCGACATCGTTCTCACCCTCGATGACATCCTCGACAAGTCGAGCGTCGACGTCAACGTGCTCTCGCAGGTGTTCTTCGCCGAGGGTGCTGTGTCCAGCCTGCGAGTCTCGCTACCTCTTCCCGGCAGCGGCGCCGAGGTGCTCGACAACAAGCGGATTCGCGTGCAGGTGGGAAACAAATCGCAGATCATCCCGTTCAGCGTCAGCCGCCCCGACGACGAGGAGATCAGCGCAACCGCGTTCGTCTGGGTGCCCGGCCTCGACGATGCGCTGCCACAGCTGGCTGCCGGGACTCAACCGGTCACCGTCGAAAGCGGTAACTCGGTCACCATCGACATCAACGATTACGTTCTCGCCGCCGGGCGTAAGGCTGTGCAGTTGACGGATGCCGCAAAGGTGCGAGCCTCGCATGCGAACGGCGATGAGCTGGTCACCGACGGCGACACGATCACCTACACCAGCGCTGAGCGGTATTTCGGACCGGCATCGATCTCCTTCGAGGTGACAGACGGGGCAAGCCCCGGCGACCCCAACGGGCGCGTCGCCACGATTGTCCTGCCGATCACGGTGACCCCGAGGGACAACCAGCCGCCGGTCTTCGCGGGTGGGCTCGTCGACTTCGAACCCGGGCAGCAGAAGGTCATCGAGCTGCCGAGGCTCACGACGTATCCGTACGCCGACGACACAGACGAGCTCGCGTACTCGATCCTCGACCCGCGCCCGGCCGGTTTCACCGCCGCCATCTCCGGACAGACGCTGACGCTCACGGCTGCGGAAGACCTTCCGATCGGGTCAGAGCGGGGGATCCTGATCGGCGTACGCGATGCGGTGAACCCCGGTGTTGGCGGTCGAATCGTGCTGAACGTCACCCCGTCCACCCGACCGGTCGCCGTTCCGGCGACGGACTCCGTGATCGTGAAGCGGGGCACGAGCGAGGTCGTCGACGTGCTGCAGAATGACGCAGCGACGAACCCGTTCCCGTCGACACCGCTCCGCGTCGTCGGCGTCCGAGGGCTTGGCGGTGCGCTGCCGCCAGGGGTCTCGGTTTCTCCGAGCGCAGACAACCGCCAGTTGAGCGTCGCCGTCACAACGGGGGCCGCCGCAGCGGACACGATGCTGCAGTATCAGGTGGCGGATGCCACCAACGACCCGTCGAGATACGCCTGGGGCTCCGTACAGATCTCTGTGCAGGACCGCCCGGACCCGGTATCGAACGTGCGCATGACCGGCTTCGGCGACCGATCGGTCACCTTGGCATGGGAGCCGGGTGCTGCGAACAACTCGGCGATCACCGGCTTCAGCGTTGCGCTGTTTCGCGCCGGATCTGGCGAGTCGCTCGGCGTCACGGCATGCCCAGGGACGACCTGTGACATCCCGACGCCAGGCAACGGGCAGGACAACGCGGTCCGTGCAGAGGTCTCAGCCGTGAATGGCATCGGTGCTTCGGCCGCTCAGCGGACCCCTGAGCCGGTCTGGTCGGACGTCGTGCCTGCTGCACCCGCGAACCTCAGCGCTGCGCCTCTCAATGGGGGACTACGGATCAGCTGGACTCCGGTGGTTCCGGAACGCGGGAGCTCGGTCAAAACGTACGTGCTCGGCGTCGGCGGTGCTTCCCCGCTCAACGTCAGTGCCAGCCGCTGTTCGTCATCGGTGTGTTCGGTCGACGTCATGAATCTCACGAACGGCTCCCAGGTGCCGATTTCGGTTTCCGCTCGGAATGACGCGTACCCTGCCCTGTCCACATGGAACTCGTCGACCGGTGTTGGCACGCCGTTCGGTCCGCCGCACGCCGCTGCCATCACGGCGAAGAGCAACCCGGCGGCAGCGACGGTCGATGTCACCTGGGACCCGTTCGGGAGTAACGGCGACCCCGTTCTGGGCTATTACGTCCAGCGGCTGACCTCGAACGCAGTGCCGACAGGGGCTCAGAGCTGCTCCGTCACGAATCCTGCCCCCGGCACAGTGGTGCCGCCGCAGGCCGGCGGGAACGTTGCCGATCTGCAAGGGCCGTTCAGCTCCGCAGGAAGTGCCCGGTTCGCTGGACTCGACGAACCGGATGCGACCTATTACTTCGTCGTGTGGGGTTACAACCGCGCCGGATGCGTGTCCACGGCCGTCGCCGAAGCCTCGGTCCGCTCGCGTCCCGCTGACATACAGGGCGTAACCGGCGCGATGGTTCCCGTCAACGACGGGACCGTCTGGGACTACTCCGTCAGCAGCATCTCTCCGGTGTCCGGTGGTCACTATGAGATCCGCGGCGTCGACCAGCGCGGCAACGCGACCACCGGCTGGTCCACGTTCTCCGCGGGCCTGCCGAGCGCCCTCATCGGCCGCTCCTTCGGCACCCCGGTCAGCTTTGAGATTCGGGACTGCCGAAACGGCTACGACCTGTGCGGGGATTCCCTCCTCGTCACCGCGCCGGAACCGACGATCACCCTCGTGCCATCGGGTCTTGTCTACGACGACACGACAACCAGCTTCAGTTGGGCTGCCGACCCGCCCAACGGTGGACTGCCCGCAGGTTACACCTGCGCGTGGGAAGGATCTCCAGACGAGACCGGGCAGTCGACGAACAATACCTGCCTGCTTCCGCAGCCACGGGGTGAAGGCCGGGCGACATTGACCGTAACCGTCAATGGCCATTCGTACACCGATTTCAAGCCATGATGGTTCCTGCACCCGCTCGCAACAGAACCGACTCGGAAGAGGCCACACAGATGACGATGACCCCCGAACAGGCGAGCTGGTTCGCCGGGATCTGCGACCAGCTCGTCGAGAACGTCGAGCAGGTCCTCCTCGGCAAGAACCACGTCATCCGGTTGTCGTTCACCGCGCTGCTCAGCCGCGGCCACCTGCTGCTCGAAGACGTCCCGGGAACGGGCAAGACCTCTCTCGCCCGCGCCATCGCCGAGAGCATCGCCGGAACGTCGAACCGTGTCCAGTTCACCCCGGACCTGCTCCCAGGCGACATCACCGGTGTGAGCATCTACGACCAGCGCAGCGGGGAGTTCGCGTTCCACCGTGGACCGATCTTCTCGAACATCGTGCTGGCCGACGAGATCAACCGGGCGAGCCCGAAGACCCAGTCCGCCCTGCTCGAGGTGATGGAGGAGCAGCATGTGACGGTCGACGGCGTCACCCACCCTGTCGGGTCGCCGTTCATGGTCATCGCAACACAGAACCCGATCGAGCAGGCGGGGACCTACCGGCTTCCCGAAGCGCAACTGGACCGCTTCATCATGAAGACCTCGATCGGCTACCCCGATCACCAGTCGACCCTTCGCATCCTCGAAGGATCCGATGTGGCCGACAACACGCTGCTGAGCCCGGTGGCATCCGCTGCGACCATCACCGAGATGACCCGGATGGCGACGACGGTGTATGTGGACGCGTCGATCAACGATTACGTCGCGCGGATCATCGAGGGGACGCGAACCGCGAGTGAGATCCGTCTCGGGGCCAGCGTGCGCGGCGCCCTCGCGCTCATCCGTACCTCGAAGACCCTTGCCGCGGTATCGGGCCGTTCGTTCGTGATCCCCGACGACGTCAAAGCCCTCGCCGACACCGTCCTCGCCCACCGGCTGATCCTGGACCCTGAGGCTGAATTCGACGGCGTCAACCCGTCGAACGTCATCGCCCAGGTCCTGATCGACACCCCGCCGCCCAGCGACAGCCAGGTGGCCTAGGCACCAATGGTCAACCGGAACATCGCGGCAGAAACGGCGAGGAAGAACGGAACCCGCCTTTCCCGTGCCGATGCGCCGGGCGTGCTCGGGGAAACTCAGCTGATCAACGCGCGGACCCGACTCGTCGGCGCGCGGCAGGGCAGGCTCGCCGACACGGTCGTCGCGGTCGTCAGGTCCTGGCGGCGGATACGACGGGTCGCGCGGAGCTGGTGGGAGGCGCTCGCCGCGGTCGTCACACCGCTCGGATGGGGCATCGCCGTCTCCGTTGTCGTCGCGTTCCTCGCCGGGTACGGTCTCGGCTGGCTCGAGCTCGTCGCTGTCGGCTGGGCCGGACTGCTGGTCATCGTCGCGGCCGTCCTGTTCCTGATCGGCAGGACGTCGCATGATGCGACGCTCTCGATTCCGGTGAACCGGGTCGTCGCAGGAGAAAGCGCGGTCGGGCAACTCACCGTGACCAACCCGACCAGGCGTTTGCTGCCCGGAACACGGATCGAAGTGCCCGTGGGCGAGGGACTCGCCGACTTCCAGCTGCCGGCGCTCGCGCCATCGGGCAGGTACGAGGACCTGTTCACCGTCCCCGCGCTGCACCGCGGCGTCATCCCGGTCGGCCCGGTCCGCGCGGTGCGCGCCGACCCGATCGGACTGGTCCGCCGCGAACGGGGGTGGGATGAACAGGTGGACCTGTTCGTGCATCCGCGCACGATTTCGGTAGCCAGCATGAGCAGCGGGTTTGTGCACGACCTCGAAGGAAACGCGACGAGAGACCTCACCGACAGCGACGTGTCGTTCCACGCGCTGCGCGAATACATGCCAGGAGATGCGCCTCGCAGCATCCACTGGAAAAGCACGGCGAAGACCGGCCAGTACATGGTGCGGCAGTTCGAGGAGACCAGGCGCAGCCACCTCATGCTCGCGATCAGCCTCGCTGAGGAGGACTACGCAGGTGATGAGGACTTCGAGATGGCCGTCAGCGTCGTCGGGTCACTCGGTGTCCGTGCCATTCGTGACGGCCGGACGATCTCGGTCGTCGCGAGCGAATCGACCCCTGAGTTCGCCAGCAGGCGGCTCCTCGCGGTGAAGAACATCGCCGCGGTGAGCGGCTCGCGGCTGCTGGACGACCTGAGCCGTATCGACCGCTCCGAGACTGCGCTACCGCTAGTCGACCTGGCGCGTGTCGCCGCAGACTCGATCGCCGGGATCTCCCTCGCCTTCCTCGTCTGCGGTGCCGCCGTGTCGGTTTCTTCGCTCCGCCACGCGGCAAGCCACTTCCCGGTCGGTGTCGAAGTGATCGCCGTGGTCTCTGATCCCGAAGCCGTGCCGAGCTTCAAACGCGCGGGCGAACTGACGGTGCTGCGCATCGGCTACCTGGAAGACCTGCAACAGTCGATGGCCAGGGCGAGCGCATGACGCGGTTGGGACGCGGGATCCCCGTCACCGTTCTCTTCGCGGTGGTGTCGGTCTCGATCGCCTCAAGCGTGTGGTGGCCTGTGTACCAGTCGCCACAGTTTCTCGTCGTGTCCATCGGTGCGATCGTGTTCGGCGCCCTGATCGCCCTTGCCGGATCGCTGTTCCGACTGCAAGGGATCGTGGTGCTGGGTATCACCCTGCTGGTTTACCTTGCCATTGGCGTGCCGCTGGCCATGCCGGACCGTGCGGTTGGCGGGTTCCTCCCGAGCCCTGACGCCCTGATCGACCTCATCGCTGGTACCGCGCGGGCGTGGAGGGAACTCGTCACGATTCTCGTGCCTGTCGGCACATACCAGGGCCTTCTGATTCCCGCCCTGTTCGGCATCCTCAGCACGACGGTGCTCACGATATCCGTCGCGCTCCGTGCGAAACGGGCGGAGTTCGCCGGGCTGTGGCCGGTCCTTCTCCTCGTGCTCGGAATCGCCTTCGGGCCGGAGGAGCCATGGTTTCCCCTCGCCATCGGACTGAGCCTCAATCTGGTTCTCCTCGGCTGGCTGATCTGGTTGCGAGGGATGCGGCACAAGGCACACCTGAGCAAGCAGACGGCTGTGGTGGCCAGCGTCTCGCCGTCCAGAGGGGAACGTCGCCGTGCAGGGATCGTCGGGGCGATGAGCGCCTCGCTCATCCTCGCGGTCGCGATCAGCGGCGGTGCTGTGCTGGCAACCGCGTTACCCGCAGAAACCCCGCGCAACGTTCTCCGCAGTCACATCGAGCAGGCTTTCGATCCCCGGGACTACCCGAGCCCCCTGTCAGCGTTCAGGCGCTACCTGCTTCCGGATCTCGTCAATCAGCCTCTGCTCTCCGTCACCGGAATCCCACAGGACCGGCGCGTCCGCCTGGCCACGCTCGACACCTACGACGGGGTCGTGTACCGCGTCGGCGGACCGGAGAGCCCCAGCTCGTCAGGCACGTTCGTCCGGGTCCCGCATCGGCTGGAGCAGACGGCGAGGGGCGAACGCGTATCGATGACGGTCGAGGTCGACGCCCTCTCGGGCATCTGGCTCCCTGGCGCCGGCCACCTCGCCGAGATCCGCTTCACGGGAAGGAACAGCGACGCTCTCGCCGATTCGTTCTTCTACAACGACGTCACCGGTTCGAGCGCTGTGCTCACCGGCCTGACCCGAGGTGACAGCTACCGCCTGACCTCGGTCGTCACGCCGACGCCCTCACCACTGGACCTCGCAGCTATCCGGCCAGGGACGGCTGAGCTGCCGCCGTTCGCCGACGTTCCAGCGGCCCTCACCGACCGTCTCGACAGCTACACCGAAGGGATCAGCGCACCGGGCGCGCAACTCGTCGCGATGATCGACGGCCTGAAGACCGACGGTTACATCAGCCACGGAGTCGGCGCAGACGAACCGGTCAGCAGGTCGGGTCATGGCATCGACCGGATCGAGGAACTCCTCACCGACCAGCCGATGGTCGGCGATGCGGAGCAGTACGCCGTCGCCGCCGCGCTGATGGCGCGCGAACTGGGCTTCCCCGCCCGCGTCGTCATGGGATTCCTGTCTCCAGAGGCGGATCCCGGTGGAAGCGTCCCCCTCCGCGGCGGAGATCTCAGCGCCTGGATCGAGGTGCAGGACTCCGCCGGACGCTGGCTGACCGTCGACCCTGTGCCTCCCGTCCGCGAGGTCCCGGAGGAGCAGCCGGAAGACCCGCAGAAGGTTTCCCGTCCGCCCGCAATCGTTCAGCCGCCCCTCGAGGAGGACGACGAGGAGATCGAACAGGTGCCACCTGCCGACAGCGAGCAGAACGACGACGCCCCCGCCAACCCGTTCCTCGCCGCCGTCCTCGCGGTCGCCAGGGTCGCGGGCAGCGTCCTGCTGGCGCTCGCCCTGGCCGCCGCACCGTTTCTCGTGGTGATCGCCGCCAAGGCCAGGCGCAGGGTGCTGAGGCGCCGACGAACGCACCCGGCCGACCGCATCCGTGGTGGCTGGGACGAGTTCGCTGATTCCGCAATCGACTACGGGGTCCAGCCGCCGCCATCCGCGACCCGCAGGGAAGTCGCCACCGCCGTTGGCGGCAAACGAGCCTTCGCGCTGGCATCCGTCGCCGACCGAGCCACGTTCTCCCTCGAACGGCCCAGCCACGAAGACGCTGACCGGGTCTGGGCCGCCGTCGACGATCTACGGCGCTCGCTCGCCACCGGTCGGACTCGGCGACAGCGGTTCCGCGCGGCGAGTTCGCTCCGTTCGTTCCGTTCGCTGCGGAGCCGCCGGCGCTGAGCGCCTGACGCTCTCCCCGCGATAGGGTCGAACTCAATCCGGAAGGAGCCCTCATGCGGTTACAGGGAGTCGGCGTTGGGCGTGGCATCGCCCACGGACCCGTC
>NZ_JAODMP010000076.1 GCF_025464835.1 Mycetocola sp.
GGTTTTTCGCTGGTTCCTGCACTCTGCGATCGCTCAGAGGGCACATCAGCCGTGTGGAGAACGCGGCGGAGATCGCGATGGAACACCAAACCCGATCGGCGGTCTGGTGCAGGTGCCATGCATCGGAGACGATGCGCCAGAGCGGCGTCGACATGTCGACGAAGTACAAGGAGACGAGCGAAGGCGGCCTCGCTGTCAACGTCGTCGAGTGCTGACCCCCGGCGTCGTCCAGGAGCGCACGTGACCGTGTGTGACGGTGGTCAGGCACGATCCGGTACGGCTGCCATACCGTGGAATCATGCCTCCCGTTCTCAGCGGCCCGACGGTCTCGACGCAGTGGCTCGCAGACCACCTCGGGTCTGACGACCTCGTTCTTCTGGACGCAACCGTCCTCGTCGTGCCCCTGGCGTCAGGGGCGCCTGCGTGGATCTCCGGCCACGACAGGTATCTGCTGGACGGTCACCTCCCTGGGGCGGTCTTCGCGGACCTGCTTCACGCTTTCAGTGCGGGTGGCGGGCATCCGTTCACGAGGCCGGACGAGCGGGCGTTCGAACGGGCCGCCGCATCCGTCGGGGTCCGCGAATCGAGCGCGGTGGTCGCCTACGACAGCGCAGGCGGAACATGGGCGACCCGCGTCTGGTGGCTGTTCCGCAGTTACGGTTTCGAGTCCGTTGCCGTGCTGGAAGGCGGCCTCTCGACCTGGCTCACCGAAGGCCGCGACGTCGACACCGGGCCGGCGTCGCCTGAGCCGGGTTCGATCCTGGCGGTGCCCCAGCCGGCAGAGTGGGCCGACCACGGCGAGGTCGAACGTGTTCTCGCGGCCGGAACGCCGCTGCGCGCTCGTCGGCGAACCCAAGGGTCAGCGGTTCGGTCTGCGGCTCACACTTCGGCAGGCAGCCGGCAGGTGAAGTTCTCACAGAGGTAGGCGGCCCGTCTCCCGTTCCTCGGGATGCGTCCCTCGAAGAGCTCGAACCCGGCCGCAGCGAGCTCACGCGCCTGCTGTTCGGTGACCAGCGCCGTCACATCCGTGCGGCGCGCCCGGATGCTCGCCGGCAGCCCGGCGGTCCGCCCCGCGGAGTCCGGGCTGACGACCACAAGCTGTACCGGGGTCCTCGCCATCCGGTGGAGCAGGCTGAGCGAGGTGCCGAACGACAGCGGGTTGGCGAGCGCGAGTTCGGACACGACACCGAGGACAGCCGCCGCCGCGTCACGGTAGCGCCCCTCCCCCGTGAGCAGATACAGCCTCCACGCGGCGTCGGCGCTCGCGCTGAGCCCTGACGGGTATGCCCCTTCGGATGGGTCGCCGGCGAGCGTTGTGCCTGAGGCCGCGAGCACCGGGTCTCCGCCTCCTGGCTCGGCGAAGATCGAGCCGGCGGATTCGCCGGCGGCGAGGGTGTCGTCGAGAAGGGAGCGCGCCGCCGTCGCGTACGCGGGTTCGCCCGTTGCCGCGGCCAGCGCGAGCAGCCCTCCCGCGAGCATCCCGTAGTCCTCGAGGGTCGCCCGGGCTGCCGATCGACGCTCGGCGACCGATGCCCGGATCAGCCGCCCGTCGGCGCCGCGGTGATTCTCGAGGAGGTAGTCCGCTGCCCACCTGGCAGACTCGAGCCAGTCGTCGCGGTCGAAGAGAACGGAGGCTCTGGCCAGGGCAGCGATGGCGAGGCCGTTCCAGCCGGCCAGCACCTTCTCGTCCAGTTTCGGCGGTTCCAGCACAGAGCGGCCCTCGGCGTCGCGCGCGTAGTAGCCGCCCTCCGACCGCTCGCCGTCGATCACCGATTCGGAATCCTGCGCGCTCGCGTACCCGCCGGACGGGAGCTGCAGGACCCCGGTGAGGAAATCGGCGACGCCCGATGCCGCGGCTGACGCCCAGACACGGCGCTCGTCATCCGCCCACGCCTGCGCATACGCGTCGAGCAGGAGAGCGTTGTCGTACAGCATCCGCTCGTAGTGAGGGTCGCTCCAGTCGCGCTTCGTCGCGTACCGGAAGAAGCCGCCCTCCACCGGGTCGCGGAGCGGCGACGCAGCCATCCGCTCGAGGGTGCGGGCACCGAGCTCTGCGCCTGTCCCCGACTCGAGGAGGAAACCGAGGACCGGCGCAACGGGAAACTTGGGGGCGCCGCCGAATCCGCCGTACTGGAGGTCTTCGACGGCGGCGAGACGGTTCACTGCCGCGTCGATCTCCGCCAGTCCTGGCAGCGTTCCGCCGGAGGGAGCCGGAGCAGCGGCGATGGCCCTGCCGAGTGCTGCGGCGTTCTCGAGCACCTCTGCACGCCGGTTCGCCCATGCGTCCAGCACCGCCTCCAGCAGCTGACGGAATGACGGGTACCCCGAGATGGGCACCGGGGGGAAGTACGTGCCCGCGTGGAAAGCGATGCCCTGTGGCGTCGCGAAGATGCTCAACGGCCAGCCGAGCTGCCCGGTGAAAGCCCCGGCCTGGGCCATATAGCTGGCGTCCACGCCCGGGTACTCCTCCCGGTCGACCTTGATGCTCACGAAGTTGTCGTTGAGGATTCCCGCGATCTCTGCGTCGCTGAAGGATTCCCGGGCCATGACGTGGCACCAGTGGCAGGTGGAGTAGCCGATCGACACGAAGACCGGCACGTCGCGGGCGGATGCCTCGTCGAAGGCATCCTGCCCCCACTCACGCCAATCGACAGGGTTGTCGGAGTGCGCCCGAAGGTAAGGACTGATCGCGGTGGAGAGGCGGTTGACCATGGATCAAGCCTAGGCACCGGATTCGGCCGCTACCAAGCCCCCACGTACGCGGAAACATCATCCCGGTCGCGGTCCCGGTTGTGCACGAACGGAAGGCCACGGAGGACGGCGAGCTGGACGCGCGACTTCACGGCGTCCGACGTCAGGGTGTACTCGGTGAAGTCGGTGTTGGAGGCGTAGACGCCGATCGGCAGGGTGAGCGCCTGGAAGAAACCGAACAGCGGGCGGAACTGGTGCTCGAGCATGAGGGCGTGGCGCTCCCCGCCGCCGGTCGCCGCGAGCAGTACCGGCTTGTCGATGAGGGCGTACTGTCCGACGAAGTCGAAGAGGTGTTTGAAGAGCCCAGTGAAGGATCCCCGGTAGACGGGGCTCGCGACGACGAGAAGGTCGGCCTCCTCGATGCGCCGCAGTTCCTCTTCGACCGACGGGGCCACCTGCTCGCGGGTGAGAGCGCCGGCGAATTCCGGCCCGATGTCGCTCAATTCGATGAGGTGGCGCGAGATCGCCTGGTGTTCGGCGATCTCGTCGAGGATCGCCGACACGAGCACGCTTGTCTTGGACGGCGCGTGGAGGCTGCCGCTGACCGCGACGACCCTGAGAGGGCGGTTTGTTGTGTTCTCGACCATGCTGCGACGCTACGCCCGTCGCGTCGGTGGCCGCGAATGAGGCGAAACACGACGTAACGCTCGTCAGTGCGCCAGGAGGACGTTCTTCTCCCCGGCGCGGATCGGAAAGCCGAGCCCGTTGCCCGCCGGGGGCAGCGGGCAGACGTAGAAGTCGCTGAACGCGCATGGCGGCAGGTATGCCCGGTTGAAGTCCGCAACCACGGTGCCGTCCTCGGCCGGCAGGGCGAGGTCGAGGAAGCGGAACCTGTAGCTCTCTGTACCGCTTGTGCCGTCGGCGAACACCGCGTGCAGGCGACCACGCTCGAGGGTGACCGTCAACGATGCAGGCCCGTCCGGGAGGTCGAGGTCGACGAACCCGGCAGGGGTGTCTTCCGAGTGGTGACCGTCGATGGTGGTGAATTCGACACTCGTGTCCTGGCCGGCCGGGCGGAACCGGCCGAGGAGGACGAATTCCTCGGTGGGAGGAAAGGCGTCGATGCCCTGAAGCACCGCTCGCGTCTGTGCGTCTGGGTCGAGCAGACGGAGCGCCAGCGCTCCGTCGCGTTCGAAGTAACGGAGTCGCTTCTCGCCCCACTCGATGTCCTGGCCAGCGGTCAGGGTGACCGTGGATCCAGGAATCGCTCCGATCGGCCGACCGTCCTGCAGGAGCGTGAGCCCGTGCAGTTCCCCTCCGGTGCCGACGATTCCCTCCGGTGCCGCATGCCACGTGCCTGGAACACCGTCGTACTCGGATGGTGCGCCGGCAAGCCAGTGGGTGGCGACGAGGGATGCGAGGCCGAGCGGCGATCCGGTTCCTCGCTCGCGTGCTTCATGCCAGCTCGCCCAGTCGGCGGCGAAGGTGTCGGTGCTTGAGTCGAAACTGTCGGGCAATGCCATGAGAAGGATCCTGCGTTCGGTGCTTAGTTGAGGTCGTTGGGGTGCGAGCCGACGCGGCCGTCGCGCTCGAGCGACGAGATCGCGGCGATCTCGCCATCGGTCAACTCGAAGTCGAAGATGTCGAGGTTCTCGGCGACCCGCGCGCGACTGTTCGACTTCGGGAAGACGATGTTGTTGTTCTGCAGGTGCCAGCGCAGCACAACCTGGGCGGGTGTCTTGCCGTGGGCGGCGGCAGCGCCGGTGACGCTCGGCTCGACGAAGAGCGGGTATTTGCCCTGTCCGAGCGGACCCCAGGCTTCGATCTGGATGCCGTGGCTGCGGGAGAACTCGACGACCTCACGCTGCTGGAGCGCCGGGTGCAGTTCGATCTGGTTCACGGCCGGAACGGCTCCGCCGTCGGCGAGGAGCTTTTCGAGGTGCTCGACGAGGAAATTCGACACCCCGATCGAGGTGGTCTTGCCGTCGGCCTGGATCTGCTGGAGTGCCTTCCAGCTCTCCCGGTACAGGTCACGCCGCGGGGTGGGCCAGTGGATGAGGTACAGGTCGACGAAGTCAAGCCCGAGCTTCTCGAGGCTCGCGTCGATCGCGTCGTGCGCCGACGTCGTGCCCTGGTCCGAGTTCCACAGTTTGGTGGTGATGTACAGGTCTTCACGGGGGATGCCGCTCGCGGCGATCGCGCGGCCGACGCCCTCCTCGTTGCCGTAGATGGCTGCCGTGTCGATGTGGCGGTAGCCGAGTTCGAGGGCGTCGGACACGATGTGTTCCGTCTCGGCCGGGTCGACCTTGAACACGCCGAAGCCCACCTGAGGGATCGTTGCTCCTGAGTTGAGCGGGACTACAGGACCGGTCCAGGATGTCGTCATTGCTCAAGCTAACCACCCCGCGAAGGTGCGACCAACTTCACCGGCGGCGCTTCGCCGTCAGCGCAATCGGCTGCGCCGTCGTGATTGGGCGAGGTGCCTGGCGTCGCCGGTCGCGCGGATCAGCAACCCGCGAACCGGGCAACTCGCGGCGGCGTGTCCTACGATGGAGGGCTATGTCTTTTACGATCTCCTATCCCCCCGAGCTGCCGGTCAGCCAGATGCGGGACAAGATCGCCGAGGTCATCCGCGATCATCAGGTCGTTATCGTGGCAGGCGCCACCGGTTCAGGCAAGACGACCCAGCTGCCGAAGATCTGTCTCGAGCTCGGCCGGGAGTCGATCGGCCACACGCAGCCGCGCCGTCTAGCCGCCCGCACCATCGCCGAACGCATCGCCGAGGAGCTCGGCACCGAACTCGGTGGGCTCGTCGGCTATCAGGTGCGCTTCACCGACCAGGCGAGCAAAGACACCAGGGTCAAGCTGATGACCGACGGCATCCTGCTCAACGCCATCCACCGCGACAGGATGCTGCGGGCCTACGACACGATCATCATCGACGAGGCACACGAACGCAGCCTCAACATCGACTTCCTGCTCGGTTACCTCAAACAGCTGCTGCCGAAACGGCCGGACCTCAAGGTCATCATCACCTCGGCGACCATTGACCCGCAGAGTTTTTCCCGCCACTTCGACGACGCGCCGATCGTGGAGGTGTCCGGGCGAACATTTCCGGTGGAGATCCGGTACCGGCCGCTCGTCGCGGATGCCCCGGCCGAGGACGAGGACCCGGATGAGGCAGCCGAGTCCCAACCGGATCTCGACCCGATCGACGGCATCACCGCGGCGCTCGACGAGCTCGCCACCGAATCGATGGGGGACGTGCTCGTCTTCCTCAGCGGTGAGACCGAGATCCGCGACACGGCAGACGCCCTCCGCGCCCGGTACGCCTCCGGCGGCGCGGGTGTCACCGAGGTGCTTCCGCTCTACGGCCGCCTGACTTCGGCGGAGCAGCATCGCGTCTTCCAGCCGAGTTCCGTCGCCGGGGTGCGCCGCCGTATCGTGCTGGCCACCAACGTGGCCGAGACGAGCCTCACGGTGCCTGGGATCAAGTACGTCATCGACGCAGGGACGGCGAGGATCTCCCGTTACAGCGTCCGCTCGAAGATTCAGCGGCTTCCGATCGAGGCGATCTCCCAGGCCTCAGCCAACCAGCGCTCCGGCCGATCGGGCCGCACGAGCGACGGGATCGCCATCCGCCTCTACTCCGAGCAGGACTTCACCGCCCGCCCGGAGTACACCGAACCGGAGATCCTCCGCACGAACCTCGCCGCGGTGATCCTGCAGATGGTGTCTCTCGGCCTCGGCGATATCCAGGCGTTCCCGTTCCTGCAGCCGCCGGACTCCCGCGGTATCAAGGACGGCATCGATCTGCTTCGGGAACTCGGCGCCATCAGCACACCTGAGGGCAAGACCCCGGCGTTGACTCGGGTGGGCCGTGACCTGTCGCGGCTGCCCATCGATCCCCGGTTCGCCCGGATGGTGGTCGAGTCCAAACGGCACGGGGTCTCCCGCGAAGTGATGGCCATCGTCGCCGCCCTCACCATCCAGGATCCGAGGGAGCGGCCGCTCGAACGTCGGGCGCAGGCGGATGAACAGCACGCAAGGTTCACCGACCCGACGAGCGATTTCCTGTCGCTGCTCAACCTGTGGAACTACCTCGAGGACAAACAGAAGGAGCTCGGTTCCAGCGCTTTCCGCCGGCTGTGCAAAAACGAATACCTCAACTATCTGCGCGTCCGTGAATGGCAGGACGTCGTGCGCCAGCTGCGCCAGTTGTCGAAACCGCTCGGGCTCACGCTCAGCGACCGGGCGATCAACCCCGACGGCATACACAAGTCGCTTCTCGCCGGTCTGCTCTCACACATCGGGCTGAAGGATGCGGCTGCTGCTGCCGCGAACACGGCACGCGGCAAGCCGGCCGGCCGCCCTGGCCCGCCGAAGAAGGGTGACTACATCGGGGCGAGGCAGACCCGGTTCGTGATCTTCCCCGGGTCCGC
The DNA here is from genome assembly GCF_025464835.1 of Mycetocola sp. Lineage (GTDB taxonomy): Bacteria > Actinomycetota > Actinomycetes > Actinomycetales > Microbacteriaceae > Mycetocola_A. The sequence goes on from NZ_JAODMP010000076.1 coordinate 7,134, forward strand.
CCTCGCGAAGAAGCAGCCGAATGCCCTGATGGCGGCCGAGTTGGTCGAAACCTCACGCCTGTTCGCGCGAACCAACGCGGCGATCGACCCGGCCTGGGCGGAGCAGATCGCGGGGGACCTCGTCAAACGCAGCTTCTCCGAGCCGCACTGGGAGAAGCAGCAGGGTGCCGTCGTCGCGTGGGAGAAGGTGATGCTGTATGGGCTGGCCATCGTGCCAAGACGCCGCGTCCAGTATTCCCGGATCGACCCGGAGCTGAGCCGCGAACTGTTCATCCGGCACGCCCTCGTCGAAGGCGAATGGGACTCCCCGCAGGCTTTCGACCGCGCGAACCGAAAACTGCGCAAGGAACTGGCCGAGCTCGAAGAACGCACCCGACGCCGCGACATCCTCTTCGACGACGAAGCCGTGTTCGACTTCTACAACTCCCGGATCCCCGCCGACGTCTTTTCCACGAGAAGCTTCGAGGGGTGGTGGCGTGAGGCACGCACCTCCACTCCTGACCTGCTGACCATGCGCCAGGAGGATCTCCTGCCGGAAGACGCGCCTGAGGTCGACGAAGCCCAGTTCCCTCCGGTGTGGCGGCAAGGAGACCAGAAACTCAGCCTGCGGTACCGGTTCGAGCCGGGCGCTGAAGATGACGGCGTCACCGTCCAGGTGCCGCTGCCGCTTCTCCCCCGACTCTCCCCGGCCGGATTCGACTGGCAGGTGCCTGGGCTGCGCCAGGACCTCGTCACGGCGATGATCAAGTCCCTGCCGAAGGCGATCAGACGCAACATCGTTCCGGCCGCCGACTGGGCGCGACGGCTCATGGCCGAGCTGCCGGATGCCCCACCACAGCCGGCACCGCAGGCCACCAACTCCGGCACCCTCGCCGCGCATCTCGCGATTGCGATCAAGCGCCTCTCGTATATGCCGATCGAAGCATCCGACTTCGATCTCTCCCGCATCCCCGGTCACCTTCAGGTCACGTTCCGGGTCGTTGATGAGAAGGGCCGGCAGGTCGCCTCAGGAAAAGACCTCGTCGACCTGCAGCACCGCCTCGCCTCCCGCACCCGCGAGAGCGTCGCGAAGGTCGCCGAGGCGACCCCCAACGCGCTCGAACGATCGGGCATCACCCGCTGGGACTTCGACGAACTCCCCCGGTATGTCGACACCCGTCACGCGGGCAACACGATCCGCGGATATCCGGCGCTCGTCGACGAGCGAACGTCGGTGTCGATCCGGATCATGGCAACCGAGGCGGACCAGCGACGCGCGATGCCCGGCGGCGTGCGCCGGTTGTTGCTCCTCTCGGTTCCCTCGCCCGTGACCTACGTGCAGCAGCACCTCACGTCGGCCGAGAAACTCCTGCTCGCCACGAGCCCGTATCCGTCGACGCAGGCACTGTTCGATGACTGTCTCGTCGCCTGCGTCGACGACGTGCTCTTCCGCGTGTCAGCAGACGGATGCCTGTTCATGAAGCTCGAGTTCGAGACGGTTCGGGACCGGGTCTCCGGCGCGATGATGAACACCATGTTCGATACGGTGTCGCTCGTCGCCAAGATCCTCGCTGCGACGCGGACGGCAGAGAAGGCGTTGAAGCGGGCGACCAGCCTGTCGCTGCTCCCCGCCCTCTCCGACGCCACCGCCCAGCTCGGCGGCCTTGTCTTCCCGGGGTTCGTCTCGGCAACCGGGACCGCACGCCTGGCATCCGTCCCGAGGTACCTGGCCGGGATCTCCCATCGCGCCGAGAAGCTGCCGGACAACCCGAACCGCGACCGGGTCTGGATGAACGAGATCCAGGCCGCGGCCGCCCTGTTCGAGGCGGCCGGCGGCACCATTCCCCTCGACCCGTTCGCTCCCCCGCACGTCGTCAAGGCGCGCTGGATGCTCGAGGAACTCCGCTTGAGCCTGTTCGCCCAGAACATCGGCGCCGCGGAGACCGTCTCACTCCAGCGGATCCGCAAGGTGCTCGCGGGCTAGAGCACCTTCGACAGGAACGACTGCGTGCGCTGGTGCTGAGGGTTCGCCAGCACCTCGCGCGGGTCGCCCGACTCGACGACGACGCCGCCGTCCATGAAGACGAGCGAATCAGCGACCTCGCGAGCGAAGCCCATCTCGTGGGTGACCACGATCATCGTCATTCCCGTACTCGCGAGCTCTTTCATCACGTCGAGCACCTCACCCACGAGTTCCGGGTCGAGCGCGCTCGTCGGCTCGTCGAAGAGCATCAGTTTGGGTTCCATGGCCAGCGCGCGGGCAATGGCAACCCGCTGCTGCTGCCCGCCGGACAAGTGGGCAGGGTAATGATCCATGTGGCCGGAGAGCCCCACGCGATCAAGGAGTTCCTTCCCCTTCGCCACCGCCGCGGCCTTGCCGAGCCCCCGCACCTGAATCGGCGCCTCGACGACGTTCTCGAGCGCGGTCATGTGCGGAAACAGGTTGAACCGCTGGAAGACCATACCGATGTCGCGCCGCTGACGCGCGGCGACCTTCGGTTTGAGCTCGTACAGTTTGCCGCCGCGCTGTTCGTAACCGACGAGCTGGTCGTCGACGAACAGGCGGCCGGCATCGACCCGCTCCAGGTGGTTGATACAGCGCAGGAACGTCGACTTGCCCGACCCGCTGGGCCCGACGAGGCACATCACCTCGCCGCGCGCAACCTCCAGTGTGATGCCCTTGAGCACCTGGTTGCTGCCGAAGTTCTTGCAGACGGTCTCCGCGCGTACCATCGGGGACTCGGTCATATCCTGCCTCCCTCGTCGCTGGATGTCTGTGGTGTTGTCGTCACAGCTCCGGTGTTCGCACCGGTGCCCGCCGACTCGTCGATCGGGGCGTTCTTGTCGAGGCGCATCGCACCGATACCGCGCGAGAACCGCTTCTCGAGGAAGTACTGGCCGACCATCAGAATCGAGGTGAACAGCAGGTACCAGCTCGACGCAACGAGCAGCATGGCGACGACGTTGAAGTTCACCGCAGAGATATCACGCGACCGGGTATACAGGTCGAGACTGAACGGCACCGCGACGACGAGCGACGTCGTCTTGAGCATCGAGATGACCTCGTTGCCGGTGGGCGGGATGATGATCCGCATCGACTGCGGAACGATGATCCGGCGCATGGTCTGCGGCCAGCTCATTCCGAGAGCTGTGGCTGCCTCCTCCTGGCCCTTGTCGACCGAAAGGATGCCCGCGCGCACGATCTCCGCCATGTACGCCGCTTCGTTGAGGGCGAGTCCGATCACCGCGAGCGTGAACGTGTTGAGCAGTTCGCTGGTCTCCCACGACGCGAGCGGCTGGAGGCCAGGCACGCCGATGTCGATGGTGTTGTAGATCACCGAGATCAGGCCCCAGAACACGAGCTGCACGTAGACCGGGGTCCCGCGGAAAATCCAGAGGTAGAGCCAGGCGACGCTTTTCACAACGGGGTTCGGCGAAAGGCGCATGACCGCGAGGAGCAGGCCGAGCAAGATCGCGATGATCATCGAATAGACAGTGAGCTGAATGGTCACCCACGCTGCTGCAGCGATCCGGCGGTCGAAGATGTACTTCGCGTACTCCGGCCAATCGTAGGCGGGCCGGTTGGCGGCATCCCAGACGAACAGCGCGAGCGCTGCGACGAGGATGACTGCGATGACGATGCGCCACGGATGACGCAGCTTGATGGCCTTGATGGGGGCGGAACCCACCGGCGCAGCGGTTTCCCGCTGCGCCGGTGGGTTCTGCATGTCGGCAGGCATGATTAGCCCTTCGAGGCTGCGTTGATCGTGATCTCCTCGAGGCCTCCGTTTGCGACACCCCACTCGTCGAGGATCTCGGTGTAGGTGCCGTCTGCGATCAGGGCTTCGAGCGCTGACACGATGGCTTCGGTGAGTTCGCTGTCCTTGGCGATCGGGAGGCCGTACGGCGCCTCGTCGAAGGTCTCGCCAGCGGCCTGCAGCTTGTCGTCGTTCTGGGCGATGGCGTAGAGCGTCACCGGGGAGTCCGCGCTGAACGCGTCGGCCTGGCCGAGTGCAACCGCGTTCGCGGCGGCATCCTGGGCCTCGAACTGCAGTTTCTCGATCGGTTCCTTACCTGCAGCCACACAGGCATCGGACTTGGCCGGCACCTCTTCGGTGTCCTGGAAGGTGGTGGACTGGACGGCGACCTTGAGCCCGCAGGCGTTGTTCGGGTCGACGTCGGTACCCTTGGTCGACGCCCATTGGACGCCTGCCGTGTAGTAGTTGATGAAGTCGACCTTCTCTTCACGTTCCACCGTGTCGGTGAAGGAGGAGAGGCCGAAGTCGAGCTTGTTGCCGACGATCGAGGGGATGATGTTGTCGAACTGCGATGCCTTGTACTCGGTCTCAAGCCCAAGCTTGGCGGCCATCGCGTCGATCAGGTCGATCTCCCAGCCGATCACCTTGCCGTTGGGATCCTTGTACTCATTGGGCGGGTAGTTGGCATCCGTACCGATGACGAGCTTGCCGGCCTCCTTGATGTCGTCGGGAAGCAGCGCAACGCTTGCCTCGTCGACGGAGATACCGGCGCCTCCTCCGCCACCAGTGGCGGGAGCCTCTTCGTTGTTCACACACCCGGAGAGCAGCAAAGCGGCAGCTGCCGCCAGTGCCAGGGGTCCAACTAGGGATTTTCTGAGCATTGTCTGTTCCTTAATCTCGCAACGTCAACGCTGACGGTATACCGAGACTAACCCAACTGCCGGTAGCCACTTCGACCGCGAAACCAAGTTGTAACCGTGCGGGCATGACGTCGGCGTCCTGGACCGATGACAAGTTGTCCCGCATCGGCACCTCCGAGGAACTCAAGGTCGCGTCGGTGCGCAAGGACGGGACGCTGCGCCCTTTCGTGACCGTCTGGGTCGTGCGGGTGCGAGAGAACAGCTATGTGCGATCGGCGTACGGCCAGGACAACCCGTGGTTCGTCCGGGCCACAGCCAGCGGCAGAGGACGGATCCGTGCCGGTGGGAACGAGAAGGACGTCGTGTTCGCCGAAACCGCCACATCCGCCCATCCGGACATCGACGCTGCCTATCAGGGCAAGTATGGGCGGTTCGGCGCCGGCTCGTCGGCTCGGTGGCCGGCCCGAAAGCCGCGGGAACGACCATCGGGCTGGAGCCGGTGGCGGGCGAGAAGGCGCCCCGAGCGCCCGGTACGAATCCACCCGGCGGCGACCAGTAACAGGGCAATAACACAACGGGACCTACGCTGTGTCGTCGGCCGCACGTAGCGGGGACGGTGGACAGGAGCACGGTCATGACCGCAAACTACGAAGGATTCTCGGCGAAACTCACCGGTCGCGCGGATGAGCCCAACGTCATCCACACGGCAACCATCGAGAACGGGGAGGTGGGGCGTTATTCGGCGACGGCGTTGCCGGAGGACGCGGTCAGCGAAGCACCCAGCGAGGACAAAAGGACCGACGAGGAGTTGATCGAGCCTCCCGATCCCCGCGACCCGCGGCAGAAGATTCATCCGCTGCTCCAACGCTGGGTCGACCAACGTCCGCAAGACAGAGCCGTCGTGGTCGTGTCTTTCCGGGACGACCTTGTCATGCCGAGATTTCCTGAACCTGATGTGGACGAGCCGCGAGAGCACGCGGACAACGCTCGCAGAATGGAGCGTGCGGATGCCCTCGCCAGCCAGATCGAGCGAGCGCGGGCAGCAGACTATCGGCGGCTCACCCGGCGGCTGGGCCGACATGACGCCAAAATCCGTGAGACCTTCTGGCTGATCCGGGCGGTCAGCGTCGACCTGCCGCTGAAGGCGGTGCCTGAGCTCGCCGAGGACGAAGAGGTCCTGTATCTGCAGCCGGAGGAGTCCGAGGATGCGCCACCGCAGGACGATGTCGTGGATGCAAGAGCCGCGATCGACACCGACCCGTACTTCGACCTCGGCCTGACCTCCGGCTGGATCGGACTCCTCGACACAGGAATCCGCCGCTCGCATGTGCTGTTCAACAGCCCATCGCACATCGACTTCATGCGCGACTGCGTCAACGGCGGGGCAGATTGCAACACAGGCAACGACCTCAACCCCAACGACGACTGCTGGAACCACGGAACGTCCAGCGCAGCCATCATCACCGCGAACTCGCGCCAGGGCAACGCATTCCGCGGTGTCACGGCGATCACCCTCGACAGCTGGAAGGTGTACCCGTCGACGACCGACTCGAGCGGGGCATGCACCGGATTCTTGAGCACAACCGCCTCCGTGCGGGCCTTCGAGAACGCCGTGCGCGTGCTGGATCGGGTCATCGTGGCAGAGATGCAGGGTTCAGGCGGGGCGACGGATGCCATCTCGCTGGCCGCTGACAACGCCTTCGACGCCGGGGCGGTCGTCATCGCAGCGAACGGGAACAACGGGCCAGGAGCGAGCACGGTCAACGTTCCGGCCATCGCCCACAAGGTGATCGGCGTAGGGAATTTTGATGTGGCATCCGGTGATCAGGTTGCCAGCCAGAGCCGAGGACCGGCAGCGGACAACCGGTTCAAACCCGACATCCAGGCACCGACGAACACCGAAACCGCAAGCAATGCCTCGGACTCAGCCCGCCGGGTCTTCACAGGCACCAGCGGCGCGACCCCGTACGCCGCCGGCGCCGCCGCACTGTTGCGCAACTGGCTTCGGCGTCCGACCGGCAGCATCGACCCAGGGCAGGTCTACGCCCAACTGATCCTCTCCGGGCAGGATCCGTACCCGTTCGACAACGCCAGCGGCGCCGGCCACCTGCGACTGCCGACGAACGGGATCGCGTGGTGGGGCAAGGTCAGCGTGGGAACACAGCAGAACATCGACATCCCGTTGCCCATCGGCCGGGGTGCCCGCACGCTGGATGCGGCGCTGTGGTGGCCGGAGGGCGGCATCCGTATCTTCGGCTTCGAGCTGGACTGGCACAGTGACGTTGACCTGTACCTGATCGACCCTGGAGGGGTGACGCGGGCGTTGAGCATCTCCATCCCCAGTGTGTTCGAACGCGCATCCGTCACCGAACGGGTGGAGGCCGGCACCTGGAAATTGCGGATCCGGGGGTATCGGATTCCCTTCATCCGACCGTCGGTGTACTGGGCGGCCCATGCCCGGTTCTAGCCCGTGGTACTCCGAGCGGCCGGAACCGGAAGCAACCGTCCGTGGTGTCCTGCGCCGCCGTGGCGGCGGGGCAGGGCCGGGGAACCGACCCGGACTCGTTTATGAGGTGGAGCTGCCAAACGGTTCGACGGTCCCGGTGTACGCACCCTCCGCGGATGACGCACTGAGCCCCCTGGTCGACCGGTCGGCAACGCTCACCGGCAAGCGGGTGGACCTGCGTCGTGAAGGCTTCGGTGTCGAATTATGGGTGGACGCGAGGCACCTGTACGACCCGGACGACCCGGAAGGCGGAGTGTCCGGGTCGTGACGAGGGCTCGCCGCCGTTTTCAGCGCGATCGCGGCTCATATCGGACCGGCGGGAAGGAGTGGGCGACAAGCGCGCGGAGGACCTCCAGGTCACCCGACAGCAACCCTGCCGCCCGAGCCTGCACGAGAACGTTCCCGATCGCCGTCGCCTCCACCGGTCCTGCCAGAACCGGGAGACCTGAGCGGTCTGCGGTCAGCTGACAAAGCAGGGCGTTGAGCGACCCGCCGCCGACGATGTGGATGAGGTCGACCGGGGTGTTCGCGAGCCGGGATGCCGTGTGCACGGCGCGCGCGAAAGCATCCGCGAGGCTCTCCAGGATGCTGCGCACGAGTTCCGGCTTCGACCGGGGAACGGGTTTGCCCTGCTCGGTGAGCACATCGGCGATTCGAGCGGGCAGGTCGCCGGGTGCGAGGAAGCAGGGATCTTCGACGTCGAAGATCGGCATCGGCTCCCGTATCGCTGCCGACTGGGCCAGAAGTCGCTGCAGGTCGATCGTGTCGCCTGACTGGAGCTCCCAGCTGCGGACCGACTCACTGAGCAGCCAGAGTCCCATGACGTTGTGCAGGAACCTGATGCGCCCGTCCACCCCGCCCTCGTTCGTGAAGTTCGCCGTGCGGCTGGCCTCGGTGAGGACCGGACGTTCCAGTTCGAGGCCGACCAGGCCCCAGGTGCCACAGGAGATCCATGCGGCGTTCGGGCCGGTCAGAGGCACTGCCACCACAGCGGATGCCGTGTCGTGCGAGCCGACAGCGGTCACTCGCGTGTGCGTCGACAGGCCGGTCTGCGCGGCGATCGGCGGCAGCAGGGTTCCGAGCGGAGCCCCGGGCTCGACCAGCGGAGGGAAGATCTTGCGCGGGAACCCCAGCCGCGCGATGAGGTCGTCGTTCCACCCTCCGCCGACCGAGAGCAGGCCGGTCGTCGAAGCATTCGTGACCTCCGCCACGCGCGCGCCGCTCAGCCAATGGGCGAACAGGTCAGGGATCAGCAACGCCGATTCGGCGCCAGACAGGCGGGGGCCATCGGCGGCGAGCTGGTACAGCGTGTTGAACGGCAGGAACTGCAGCCCGTTCTGCGGATACAGCTGAGCGAACGGGACGACCCGGTGCACAACGTCGACGCCCCGCTCGGTGCGGCTGTCACGGTAATGGAACGGCTCGTGCAACATCCGGCCGTCGGCGAGCAGGGCGTAGTCGACCGCCCATGAGTCGACGCCGATGCTGAGCGGTGCCGCAGGCGCCGCGGCTCGCAGCCCGTCGAGGACCGAGCGGAACAGCCCCGTCACGTCCCAGCGCAACCCGTCCTCCCGTTCGACAGGGCCGTTCGGGAACCGGTGCACCTGTTCGAGCCGCAGCAGGTCAGGCCCGACATGGCCGAGCATGACCCGCCCGCTCGTCGCACCGAGGTCCACGGCGGCGACGACGCCGCGTGCGCCGCTGTTCGTGCTCATCGAGCCGGTCCTCGTACGAACTCATCCGTTCCGGCCGGGTTCATCCGGCACGCCGGGTGGTTCTGTCCAGAACGGATGCTCTCGGCAGGAGTGTTCATCGAAGGAAGGCAGCAGCGACGCCCGCGTCCACGGGGATGTGGAGGCCCGTCGTGTGCGACAGGTCACTCGTGCAGAGAACGAACACGGCGTTGGCGACGTTCTCGGGCACCACCTCGCGCTTGAGGATGGTGCGATCGGCGTAGAACTTGCCGAGGTCTTCCTCTTCGATTCCATAGGTCTTGGCGCGGTTGGCGCCCCAGCCTGAGGCAAAGATGCCTGAGCCTCGGACGACACCGTCAGGGTTGATGCCGTTGACCCGAACGCCGTACACGCCGAGTTCCGCGGCGAGCAGCCGCACCTGATGCGCCTGGTCCGCTTTGGTGGCTGAGTATGCGATGTTGTTGGGTCCGGCGAACACCGAGTTCTTCGAGGAGATGTAGATGATGTCGCCACCGAGCTTCTGCTCGATGAGAACACGAGCGGCAGCCTTCGACACGAGGAAGGAGCCCTTCGCCATGACGTTGTGCTGCAGATCCCAGTCCTCTTCGGTGGTCTCGAGCAGTGATTTCGACAGCGACAGCCCGGCGTTGTTCACGACGAGGTCGAGCCCACCGAACGCGAGCACCGCGGCGTCGACGGCGGCCTGTACAGCCTGTTGACGGGAGACGTCGGCGGCGACGCCGATGGCGACATCCGTGTTCCCGATTTCGGCAGCGGCTTCCTGGGCCTTCTCGAGCGCAAGATCGGCGATGACGACGCACGCGCCCTCAGCGGCGAGGCGGGTCGCGATGGCCTTGCCGATTCCGGATGCCGCACCGGTCACCAGCGCGATGCGGCCCGCGAGCGGTTTCGGCTTCGGCAGACGCTGCAGCTTGGCCTCCTCCAGCGCCCAATACTCGATGCGGAACTTCTCCGCCTCGTCGATCGGCGCATAGGTGGAGAGGCCCTCAGCGCCACGCATCACGTGAATCGCGTTGAGGTAGAACTCGCCGGCGACACGTGCGGTCTGTTTGCTCGCGCCGTAGCTGAACATGCCGACACCGGGCACGAGCACGATGAGCGGGTCCGCGCCCCGGATCGGCGGCGAATCGGCCGTGGCGTGCCGGTTGTAATAGGCCGAGTAATCGGCGCGGTACTCCGCATGGAGCGTGTGCAGGCGCTCGATCGTCTCTTCCACCGAAGCGGATGCCGGCAGGTCGACGAGAAGCGGCTTCACCTTGGTGCGCAAGAAGTGGTCAGGGCAGCTCGTGCCGAGAGCGGCGAGCCGCGGGTGCTCGGCGCTCGCCAGGAAGTCGAGGACTACATCGTCGTCGGTGAAGTGCCCGACCTGCGGCCTGTCGGTCGACACGAGCCCGCGGATCGCCGGTGCGAGAGCGGCTGCCCGGGCACGGCGCTCCTCTTCCGGAAGTGCGCCGAAGCCGTCCAGCGGCGGGCCGAACGGTTCGGGGCGTGAGTTCGCGGCGATGTATTCAGCGGCGGTGTCGATGATCCAGAGTGAATTCCGCTCGCACTCATCGCTGGTGTCTCCCCACGCGGTGATCCCATGTCCGCCGAGGATGCAGCCCACGGCATCCGGATTCCCCGCCTTGATGTCGGCGATGTCGAGGCCGAGCTGGAAGCCCGGGCGGCGCCAGGGAACCCAGGCCACCTTGTTCCCGAAAATCGTCCTCGTGAGCTCCTCACCGTCCGAGGCCGTCGCGAGGGCTATGCCGGAGTCAGGGTGAAGGTGGTCGACGTGGGCGGCGTCGACCAGGCCGTGCATGGCGGTGTCGATCGAGGGCGCTGCTCCGCCCTTGCCGTGGAGGGTGTAGTCGAAAGCGGCGACCATCTCATCTTCACGGTCGACACCCGGGTACACCTTGGTGAGCCCGCGCATTCGGTCGAGGCGCAGCACGGCGAGGCCATCGGCGGTGAGGGTGCCGAGGTCTCCGCCAGACCCCTTCACCCACAGCAGCTCGACGTCTTCTCCGGTCGCCGGATCCAGTCCGGTTCCCTTGGCTGACGTGTTCCCACCGGCGTAGTTGGTGTTCTTCGGGTCCGAGCCGAGCCGATTACTGCGCGCGAGAAGTGCTGCTGCTGCGTCGTTGGCCATGCTGCCTCCTGTTTGTTTGTGTTACTTCTTCCAGAAAGTAACAGTCTGCTCTGCCCCAGTCAAGACGCTCACAGCAGAACGGCAAGGTCCCGGTACGGGTCCAGCCGCTCGTCGCCGGGATCGAGTTCGGTCACCATGGTGGAAATTCGGTCCCAGTCAAGAGCCCGCGCAAGCGCGCGCTGACCGAGTTTCGAGGAATCGACAAGAAGGACGGTCTCATCGGCAGCCTCGACGAAGGCGAGCTTCACCTGGGTCTCCCCCAGGGTGACCTCACTCGTCCCCCTGGCAGGGTCCACGGCCGCCGCCGACGTGAAGAACCGCGAATAGTGAAGCGAGCCGGCGGCCTGGCAGGCGAGCAGCCCGACGAAGCTGTCCGTCCGCTCCTCGGCCTCTCCGCCGACCAGGACAGCGTGAGCACCGGCGAGTCGGCGTGCCACTTGGAAGTTCTCATACGAATTCGTCGCGATCGAGAGGTCGGACGCGTCATCCAGGCGTGACAGGAGAGTTCCGACGGTGGAGGACGCGTCGAAAGCAGCAGAACCCGCCGCCGGCACAAGGGTGCGAGCCTTCTCGGCGATCAGACGCTTCGCATCGGCCCCGGTCGACATACGCTCCACGAAAGTCCGCGGCCGGAGTGACGGCACGGCGCCGCCACGCACACGTCTGAGCCGTCCGTCGGTCTCGAGGTCGGCGAGGTCCCTGCGCACGGTCATCGGTGAGACGCCGAGCCGTTCGGCGGCGGCGTCGAGGCGGATGATCCCCTCGGTGCTCAGGATGTCGAGCAGGCGCTCTCGACGAGATTCAGCGTCAACGGTCGATGTCGTTGCCATGTCGTGCTCCTGTCTTCGCCCAAATGGTACCGCCCGACCGCGCCATCCGGTTCGCCGGGGAAAGGCCGGCCCCGCACCCGTAGTGCACGTGCAATGAAACTATTCGGTTTCGCTTGTTGACGGGAACTGTCGCTTGGGCTTACATTTTCCGGAGCAATCCTCAGATTTTCGTCCACGAAGCGAGTGGAGAACCCGGTGAGTCGTTACGATTTCGTCCGAGAAGAAGTCATTCTCGACGAGCTCAACGCAACCGGGCGCGTCACCGTCGCCGATCTGGCCCGTCGATTCGGGGTCTCCCCCGTGACCGTGCGCAAAGACCTCGACCTCCTCGAGCGTCGCACGCTGCTTCGCCGGGTACGCGGAGGAGCAGTCGCCGCACCACGCGACGAAGGCGCTTTCGAGACACGCCTCCGCTCACACGCTCACACCAAACGAGCGATCGCCGTCGCGGCGGCCGGGTTGGTGAGCGACGGCGATGTCATCGCCATCGATTCCTCGACGACGACGTACTATCTGGCCGAAGAACTCGTCTCACGCTCCGGGCTGATGGTCGTCACCAACAGCCTGCGCGCCGCGACTCTCCTGATGGAGCACTCGGACGCGACCGTCGTTCTTCCCGGTGGCGTGCTGCGCCGGGCCTCCCACTCGGTCGTCAGCCCCTTCTCCGACGTGCTCGAAGGCCGTGGCCGCATCAAAACCGGGTTCTTCGGCGTCTCGAGCGTCTCCCGCACCCTGGGGATGCTCGAACTCTCCACCGAAGAGTGTGAGGTCAAGAAGACGCTCGCCCGGGCCTGTGATTGCGTCGTCGGGCTCTTCACATCGTCGAAGACCCAGGGCTTCGGGCTTCACCCGTTCGCCGCGCCGGACCGGATCACCGCCCTCTACACCGACGACCAGGCGGATGCGACCTTCGTCTCAGCGTGGGACGGCTCCGGGGTCGACATTGTGACGGTACCGGTTTCCGCTCCGGGTGGCCGACACGACGAAAGCATGACCGCATGAAAACGGCGAGCCGCATCTCCCCCGCAGCGACACCTTCGTCGCGTTCAACCAGGCCAGGCGCGGATGCCAGGCTGACCACCAGAAAGAGGCAACCCAATGTTGAAAAGGAAAGCTCTCGCTGTCGGCGCCCTGGCGCTGTCTGCAGCCCTCCTCACCACAGCGTGCACGAGCCGTGGCAACCCCAACGACACCTCCGCTGACAGTGACTCCGGCGGCAGCGCCGGCGATCAGGTCGCGGTCGCTTTCGTTCCCAAGCTCCAGGGCATCCCGTACTTCGAGGCGATGAACGCCGGCGGCCAGTCCGCTGCAAAAGAGCTCGGAATCGAGTGGCTCTACCAGGGCCCGACCACGGCGGATGCCGCAGCTCAGGCCGACATCGTCCGTTCGTTCATCCAGCAGAAGGTCGACGCGCTCATCGTCGCACCCAACGACCCGGACTCGATGGCGCCGCTTCTGCAGGAAGCAGCGGATGCCGGCATCGCCGTCGGCACCAGCGACACCGACGCGCCGAACTCAGTACGCGAAGTGTTCGTCAACCAGGCCTCCGTCGAAGGCATCGGCCAGGGGCTGACCGACGCCCTGCTGGAAGCGATGGGCGGTTCGGGGAAGTATGCGATCGTGTCGTGCGGGGAGACGGCGGCGAACCTCAACGCCTGGATCGATGTCCAGAAGGCGTATACCGCTGAGAAGTATCCGGACGCCGAGATCGTCGACATCGTCTATGCGGGTGAGGACCAGGCAGCGGCGACGTCGATGGCCACGGACCTCATGAATGCGCACCCTGACCTCACCGGACTCGTTGGCGAATGTACGTCGTCTGCCCCCGGTGTCGCCCAGGCCGTCTCCGACGCGGGTAAAACCGGCACGGTCTTCACCGTCGGCCTCGGGACTCCGCAGTCCATGAAGCCGTACCTTGAGGACGGCTCGTCGAGCGCTTCCATCCTGTGGGATGTGGAAGCGCTCGGTTACCTGACCGCATGGGCAGGGCTCCAGCTCGTCGAGGGCAATGAGTTCCAGGCGACGAACAAGGTCAGCGATGATCTCCCGGAGGTGGAGTACGACGCAGAGAACAAGGTGCTGCTGCTCGGCCCGCCCCTTCGTATCACGACCGAAAACGTCGACGACTTCGACTACTAGGGCGTGACATCCGCCGGAGGGGTACGGCCTTGCCGTACCCCTCCGGTTTCACCGATCGTCTCGTAGTGAGGAAGCCATGCCGTACGCAGCCGACGCCGTCGCGACCGTCCCTCGCGTGTCGCTCTCCGGGATCGTCAAGAGCTATGGCGGTGTGCGCGCCATCCGCAACGCCGATATCAGTGTCGCCCCCGGCACGGTGCATGCGCTCGTCGGCGAGAACGGGGCGGGCAAGTCGACGCTCATCAAGATCCTGGCCGGGGCCGAGCATGCCGACGCCGGGTCGGTTCAGTTCAACGGCGAAACGGTCTCGATCGCGTCGACGACGGACGCCATAGCCCTCGGAGTCCAGACGGTCTACCAGGAACCCCAGCTGTTCCCTGAACTGAGCGTGGCGGAGAACGTTTTCGTCGGTCGGGAACTGAAAAAGGGCGCCAGGGTCGACTGGGCGGCCCAGGCCGATGCGATGCACGGATTGCTCGATACCGTCGGGCTGCCAGACTCCGTTTCCACCGAGGCGGTCGGCACCCTGTCGATCGCCCAGCAACAGCAGGTGTCGATCGCCAAGGCACTCGCCGGTGACGCGTCGGTGCTGATCCTCGACGAACCGTCCGCGATCCTCACCGACTCAGAGATCGACGTGCTTTTCTCCGTCATCCGCCGCCTCACAGCTACCGGCGTCGCGGTCATCTACATCTCGCATCGTCTGGACGAACTGTTCAGGATCGCCGATGTGGTCACGGTGATGCGCGATGGCGAGACGATCACGACCATGCCGATCGGTGAACTCAGCGTCCGTGAGATCGCCGAACTCATGGTCGGCGGCGTTCTCACCGAATCGCGATCGGATGCAACGGGAGCGCAAGGCGAGGTCGTCCTCGAGCTCGACCGGCTCTCGCTGGAGAACCATTTCCAGAACATCAGCCTGATCGTGCTGGCAGGGGAAATCGTCGGGCTGTACGGTCTGATCGGGTCGGGCGCGGGCGAGATCGCCAGTGCCGTGTACGGGATGAAAAAACCGACCGGCGGAAGCATCCGTATCAAGGGCGAGGTGATTCAGCTCAAGCGACCGGCCCAGGCGAGAAAGCTCGGCATCCACCTGCTACCCGCTAACCGCTCGGCGCAAGGATCGTTCTCGTTCCAGAGCATCGCCTTCAACGTCACCGTCGGAGAGCTGCAATTGCTCTCGCGCCTCCGCGGCTGGGTCGAGCAACGCCGGGATCGCAGTATCGCCCAGGAATTCATTCGACGGCTGGCCGTGAAGACGCCGAGCGAAAAGCAGCCGATCAGCGCGATGTCCGGCGGGAACGCGCAGAAAGTCGTCCTGGCCCGCCAACTGGTGAACCGTCCGGAACTGCTCGTGCTGGTTGAGCCGACGCAGGGGGTCGATGTCGGCGCCAAGGAGGAGATCCACCGCATCGTCGACGGCCTCGCGTCGGAAGGAACCGCTGTGCTCGTTGTCACAAGCGACCTCGGTGAGGTGCAGCGAATGTCCGATCGCATCCTCGTCGTTCGCAGTGGCGAGATCGTCAGCGAATTCACCCCCGACGCCACACAGGTGGAGATCCTTGCGGCCGCAGCCGGCGAACGACACCAGGAGGACCTCTCATGACCGTTCTCGACCGAGAACCGTCGGAGGCCGTCAAGCCGGTCGCCCGGAGGGTCCTCCCGCCACCCGTGACCGGGCAGGAACTCGTTCTGGTTGCCGTGATCGCCGTGCTCTGGGTGCTGCTCGGCATCTTCACACCGTCGTTCCTCAGCCCGTCGTCGATCCAGCCGTTGCTCGTCTCCGTCGCGCCGATCGCGCTGATCGGCGTCGGGATGACGTTCATCATCATCACCGCCGGCATCGACGTGTCCGTCGGAGGAGCGATCGCGCTGTGTGCCGTGGTGACCGCCAAACTGCTCGTGAACTACGCCGTGCCTCTCCCCGTCGCCGTCGCGGCCAGCATGGCGCTCGGCCTGGTCCTCGGGTTGGTCAACGGCACACTGATCGCCTACGGCCGTGTCCACGCGATCATCATCACGTTCGGAACGGCGAACATCTTCCAGTTCTTCGCGCTGCGCGTCTTCGGATCCTCCACGGTGAACAATATTCCGGCGACCCTCGACGTCTTCGGTCGCGGTGACGTCGGGCGCACGTTCGGCGTGCCACACAGCTTCGCCATCACGATCCTGGTTGTGCTCCTTGCCTGGTGGTACCTCCGGCACACCGCCGGCGGGCGCCACCTCTTCGCCATCGGAGGCAACGCCAACGCCGCCAGGCTGGCCGGCGTGAAGGTACAGCCACGGGTGCTCCTTGCTTACGCCATCACCGGGACCCTCGTCGGTCTCGGGGCCTGCTTCCTGATCGCCGCCGGCACGTCGACGCTCGACCAGGGCGTCGGAATCGGCCGGGAACTGGCTGTGATCGCAGCCGTGGTCATCGGCGGAACCTCCATCCTGGGCGGACGTGGCTCCGTGATCGGAACGCTCCTGGGCGCAATCCTCGTGCAGACGGTGACGTCGGGCGTCACCCAACTCGGCTGGCCCTCGCAACTGGCGAATCTCTTCGTCGGCCTGTTCATCATCATCGCTGTCGGCACCGACCTGCTTCGGGAGCGAGCACGGAGGAGGAAAGCATGAGCACGACGACCGCCGCGAAGCCCGCGAAACCCGTCGAAACGAGGAGCCTCGGCTCCCGTGCTCTCGAGGCGCTGCTGACTCAACGCATCGTGCTGCTCGCCGTACTCATCGTGGTGCTGCTGATCGTCATGACGATCCTCGATTCCGCGGGTGCGCTCAGCGGGTCATACAACTCTGACTACCTCGCCGCCTCGCTCATCAACGCCGTGCCGCTCGCCATGCTCGGACTGGCACAACTCCTGGTGATCCTCTCCGGGCGGGGAGGAATCGACCTGTCTGTCGGTTCCATGGTCTCCGTCACCGGGATCGCCTTCGGGATGGCCTACGGATTATGGGGCTGGAATCTTGTTACCGCGATGCTCTTCGCCGTGGTGCTTGGCGGCATCCTGGGCGGTATCAACGGCGCCCTCGTTGCGTATGTCGGATTCCCGCCCCTCATCGCGACCCTCGCGACGTTCTATGCTTACCGCTCCGTCGCTCTGGTGTGGAGCGACCAGAAACCCGTCAACTCGGCCGGGATCCAGGCGTTCTACTCTGCGGCCAAAGCGATCGAGCTCCCGGTGATCGGTGCTTCGCTGCCCCTCATTCCTCTCGGGATCTTCACTTTCCTCATCCCGGTCGTCATCGTCGTCTGGATTCTGCTCAACAAGACGACGTTCGGTCGCCGGGTCTACGCTGCCGGCACGAACGACACCGCCGCCGTCTGGGCGGGAATCAACGTACGGCCGAACCGTCTGCTTGTCTATGTGCTCTCCGGCGTGATCTCCGGGTTGGTCGGTATCGTCACCGTGGCGCAGTTCGCGTCGGCGCGCCCGGATGCCGGAACAAGCGGAAACGGGATGGCGCTGCCGGCCATCACCATCGCCGTCCTCGGTGGAGTAGCCATCACAGGAGGTATCGGCCGGGTGGCCGGCGTGGTGCTGGCGACGGTCCTCATCGTCTGGCTCAATGCCGGCATCCTGCTCGCATTCCCCGGCAACGACGGCGTCCAGGTGCAGCTGCTCGCGCTCGGTCTGGTGCTGGTCTTCGCGTCGCTGCTGAACGGGCTGACCCGACGCAAATACGGCGGGATCTGACCGTGGCGGACAGCGAGAGCCGCGGATGCCCTCTGCCGGCTGGGTGATCCCGTCACCGGAGGCACGGCTTCCGCTGCAGCCAGTCAGGTACGGGCGGGACATCGGCGGAGCGGGCGAGTGAGTGAGTGAGTGGATCATCGCTGCGAAAACGTCGGCGTGGATCTGGCCGGCGGTTCGGGTCTCCAGCGGTGCGGTCTGCCGCGACGCTACGGTCACCCGGTTGCCTTCGAAACCGTAATCGGGCTGATTGTTCCGGCTTCAGCGTCGGCGTCGTTCCGGGCGGCGGCAAGCCCTTCAGTTCCGCGCGCTGGATCGGAGCGGACCCCGACCTCCGCGCTGGCTGCCGCCAAGACGGTCTGCACCCCGCGCCCCTGGGCGGCGCTCTTCGCCAGGACGATAAGCACCGTGTCACCGTCCCGTCGGCTGAGATAGTCGAGGTCCAGCGTGCCGATCACGCCACCAAGATGAGCCAGCACACCGTCGAGCGCCTGCACGTCAACCGGCACATCGGATGCCGGGCGGAGGGCGCTCACCGGAGGATTCATGGCTCCAGGTGACCACCGGTGCCCGGGGTCGGAATGTCGCCACGCCCGCGCGCCCCGCGCAGCACCGAGGGAGCCGGAGCCGGGAGCCTACGTGGTTCGTTCATGGCTCTATTTCACCAGCGACCACTGACATTCGACGCCGCAAACGTGTCGGCCGTCCGGGGCTGTGGAGAACGCGTTCCTGCCCCCGCTCAGGCGCCCCACCCTGCCTGCTGACCGCCGACGCGCTCCTCGGCGATCCTCTTCTGATACCCGGATGCCGCGTATGCGGCCATCGGGTCGGCCGGAAGATCGCGGGACCTCCGCCACTCTGCCAGGTCTGCGCGGACATCCGTGTAGAAGGCGTCCATCAGGATCGCGTTCGCACCGAGCACATCTCCCTCGTCCTGCGCGGCCGTGAGGGCGAGCCGGTCGACGAGCAGCGCGCGTGCGGTCATCTCCTGTACGTTCAGCACGCTGCGGATCTGTCCGGGGATCTTGTCCTCGACGTTGTGGCACTGGTCGAGCATGAACGCCACCGGGCTGTCGGGCCCGTAACCGCCGCCGCGCACGACCTCGAACAGGATGCGGAACAGCTGGAACGGGTCGGCCGCACCCACGATGAGGTCGTCGTCGGCGTAGAAGCGGGAGTTGAAGTCGAAGGAGCCGAGCTTTCGGAGGCGGAGCAGTTGCGCCACGATGAACTCGATGTTGGTGCCGGGGGCGTGGTGGCCCGTGTCGAGGCAGACGAGGGCGCGTTCTCCCAGTGCGGTTACCTGGGCATATGAGGTGCCCCAATCGGGAACGTCAGTGTGGTAGAAAGCGGGTTCGAAGAACTTGTACTCGAGCACGAGGCGCTGGTGCTCACCGAGCCTCGCGTAGATCTGCTGCAGCGAGTCGGCCAGCCGCTCCTGCCTGCCCCGAATGTCTCC
>NZ_JAODMP010000077.1 GCF_025464835.1 Mycetocola sp.
TAGCACCAGGGGCAGGCGATGTCGGACCAGATGTCGATTTTGATGAATTCACTCACCTCTGGCACAACCCATGCCCTCGCAGCGGTATTCCCCCGCGTGCATGAGGTTCCGGCCGGGCTCCGGATTCCGATTCGTTCGTCCGCCCCACACGTCGGCTTCCGTCGCACAAACCCGCCATCTGCGACGGATGTCCGGCCGGGCTCCGGATTCCGCTTCCTTCGTCCGCCCCACACGTCGGCATCCGTCGCACAAACCCGCCACCTGCGACGGATGAACCGCGACTCCGGAAGGCGACTGCCTTCGTCCGCCCCACACGTCGGCATCCGTCGCACAAACCCGCCATCTGCGACGGATGTACGGCCGGGCTCCGGGCTCCGGATTCCGATTCGTTCGTCCGCCCCACACGTCGGCATCCGTCGCACAAACCCGCCATCTGCGACGGATGAACCGCGACTCCGGGAGGCGACTGCCTTCGTCCGCCCCACACGTCGGCATCCGTCGCACAAACCCGCCATCTGCGACGGATGAACCGCGACTCCGGGAGGCGACCGCCTTCGTCCGTCACAGATGACCACTTCTGGCATCGAAGACCGGCACACTCGACCGCCGAACCCGCAGCCGCGCCGCATCCGTTCAGTTGCCTCGAACGCCGGATCTCACGGTCCACAACCCGCGTACGTGACATCGAAGCTGGCGCCGACGGACGGAGAAGGGAGGTCAGGCCGTCCCGGGCTTGTCGACCGCTCCACCGAACCGACGGTCGCGGTCGATGTACAGTCCGATCGCCTCCCACAGGTCTTCGCGGGTGAAGTCGGGCCACAGGGTGTCGAGGAAAACCATCTCGGCGTACGCACTCTGCCAGAGCAGGAAGTTGCTGGTGCGCTGCTCCCCCGAACTCCGTACGAACAGGTCGACGTCTGGCAGTTCCGGCGTGTAGAGCGCGCGCTGGATCGCCTTCTCCGTGATCCCGGACGGCTTGAGCGTGCCAGCGGCGACCTGCTCCGCCAACTGCCGGACGGCATCCGTGATCTCGGTTCTGCCGCCATAGTTGACGCACATCGTCAGGGTCAGCGTGTCGTTCCCGGCCGTCAGCTTCTCGGCGAACTGCAGTTCGTTGATGACGGATGCCCACAGCCGTGGTTTGCGGCCGGCCCACCTCACGCGAACCCCCCACTCATTGAGCTGGTCACGCCTGCGGTGAAGCACGTCGCGGTTGAAGCCCATCAGAAACCGGACCTCGTCGGGGGAACGACGCCAGTTCTCGGTGGAGAATGCGTAGACGGAGAGGTGTTTCACCCCGACCTGGATGGCGCCGGCCACCACATCGAGAAGCGCCGCTTCCCCGGCCCGGTGGCCTTCCACCCGCGGCAGCCCCTGCCGGTTGGCCCACCGGCCGTTTCCATCCATGACGATGGCAACGTGCTCCGGAACCCCGGCCGCCGGAAGCTGGGGCGGGTAGATCCCGGTCCAGTCGAGGGGTCGGTATTCGACGGCATCCCGGTGGGTGAATGGCTTGGGCGTCACGTGTCGGCTTTCTCTCGGGAGACGTGGATGAGGGACTTGAGCCCGCGTTCGAGGTGCCACTGGGTGTACGCGGCGGCGACGCCGCTGGCGCGGGCCCGAGTGTCCTCGTCGGAGGCCTCGGCGTGGTCCCAGTCCCCGGTGAGGAGAGAGGAAAGCAGACCGATGGTCTGCGCGTCGAGACGAGGACTCCCCGGTGGGGCGCATTGGTCGCAGACGACTCCGCCGAGCTGCACCACGGTGTGGTTGTGAGGGCCGGGCGCCTGGCAGCGGGCGCAATCGAAGAAGCTCGGTGCCCACCCCGCCAGCGATAGCGCCCGCAGCAGGTACGAGTCCAGGGTCAACGACGAGTCGTGGTCATGCCGCGCCAGGGAGCGCAGCGCCCCGACCAGCAGCAGGTACTGCTGCAGGGACCCCTCGGATTCGGTCAGCTTGTCCGCAGTCTCCACCATGACGGTAGCGGCCGTGTACGCGGAGTAGTCTGCCGCGATCAGGGCGCCATACGACGCGAGCGTCTCCGCCTGGTTGATGACGTCGAGTGACCGGCCCTCGTACAACTGCAGGTCCGCCACCATGAACGGTTCGAGCCGGGCACCGAACTTCGAGCCGGTGCG
This sequence comes from Mycetocola sp., assembly GCF_025464835.1. Taxonomy (GTDB): domain Bacteria; phylum Actinomycetota; class Actinomycetes; order Actinomycetales; family Microbacteriaceae; genus Mycetocola_A. Next base: position 2,136 of record NZ_JAODMP010000077.1, read on the forward strand.
GCGCACGCCTTTCGCGACCGCACGGACTTTGCCGTGCGAACGCGTCAGCAGCGTCACGATCCTGTCGGCTTCGCCCAGCTTGTGGGTGCGCAGCACGACACCTTCATCACGGTAAACGGGCACAGTCCAGTATCCAGCAGGATGCCGCTCCCCCGCCGACGGCTCGCCTACACCGTCGCGAGGGCGCGGTCGCCTGCCGTCGACCGGATCGCCCGGTTGACAGCCGAAACCACGGCCTTGAGGGATGCCGTCGAGATGTCTCCGTCGATGCCGACGCCCCAGAGGCGACGGTCACCGACCTGCAGTTCGACGTAGGCTGCGGCCTGTGCGTCCCCGCTGGCCCCGAGGGTGTGCTCGACGTAGTCGTAGAGGGTGACTTCGATGCCCCGCTCGCGGAGCACTCCGAGGAAGGCTGCGATCGGACCGTTGCCGGTCGACGTCGCCTCGGTCACTTCATCGCCGTCGCGGAGGTCGACCACGAGCTCGACCGATCCGGCGAGCCTGCTGGCCGTCCGGGTGGACTGCAGTTCGAACCGGCCCCACTTCTCGCTCTCGCTGTCTGAGGGCAGGTACTCGTCCTGGAAGATGTTCCAGATCGCTTCGCTGGTCATCTCACCGCCCTGCTCGTCGGTCTCGGCCTGGACGACGCCGGAGAACTCGATCTGCAGTTTGCGAGGCAGGTCGAGAGCGTGGTCTGTCTTCAGCAGGTAGGCGACTCCGCCCTTTCCTGACTGGGAGTTGACCCGGATGACCGCTTCGTAGCTGCGGCCGAGGTCCTTCGGGTCGACCGGAAGGTACGGTACGGCCCAGACCAGGTCGTTCACGTCGCATCCGCGGGTAGCTGCTTCGGCAGCCATCGCCTCGAAACCCTTCTTGATGGCATCCTGGTGCGACCCGCTGAACGCGGTGAACACGAGGTCGCCGGCCCACGGGCTGCGCTCGTGCACCTTCAACTGGTTGCAGTATTCAGCTGTGCGCTTGATCTCATCGACGTCGCTGAAGTCGATCTGCGGGTCGATGCCCTGGGTGAACAGGTTGATGCCGAGAGCGACGAGGTCGACGTTGCCCGTGCGTTCGCCGTTTCCGAAGAGGCAGCCTTCGATGCGGTCGGCGCCCGCCAGGTAGCCGAGTTCGGCTGCGGCGACGGCGGTACCCCGGTCGTTGTGCGGGTGCAGTGACAGGATGACGTTCTCGCGGTGGTTGAGGTGACGTGACATCCACTCGATCGAGTCGGCATAGACGTTCGGCGTCGCCATCTCGACGGTGGAGGGAAGGTTGATGATGACCTTCCGCTCCGGTGTCGGTTCGAAGACATCGAGCACCTGGTTGCACACGTCGACGGCGTACTCGAGTTCGGTGCCGGTGTAGCTCTCTGGCGAGTACTCGTAGTAGACCGTTGTCTCCGGGATGAGCTTTTCCATCTCGCGGCAGACCCTAGCGCCGTGCAGGGCGATGTCGATGATGCCCTGCTTGTCTGTGCGGAAGACGACTTCGCGCTGAAGCACGCTGGTCGAGTTGTACAGGTGCACGATAGCCTGCTTCGCACCCGCGATGGACTCGTAGGTGCGCTGGATGAGGTGGTCGCGCGCCTGGGTGAGAACCTGAATGGTGACGTCGTCCGGGATCGCGTTCTCTTCGATGAGACTGCGGACGAAGTCGAAGTCGGTCTGACTGGCGCTGGGGAAGCCGACCTCGATCTCCTTATAACCGATCCGCACGAGCAGATCGAACATGATCCGCTTGCGTTCCGGGCTCATCGGGTCGATGAGCGCCTGGTTACCGTCGCGGAGGTCGACAGCGCACCAGCGGGGCGCCGTCGTGATTCGCTTCGTCGGCCAGGTGCGGTCGGGCAGATCCACGGCGATCTGCTCGTGGTACGGGCGGTACTTGTGGATCGGCATGGCCGAAGCCGCCTGGTTGTTTCTCATTGTTCTATTCTCCTCGCGTGTGTGGAAAGCCAACGACAAACCCCGCGACGAGAAGGCTTAGAAGGAAGCCTCGCCGCGGCAGCTAAGGAGCAGAGCGCCGAACAACACAGGAACAGGCTAACACCGTTTAGCCCGCAGCTGTGGCGAATCCGTGCACTTTGTGCAGCGACGCGTCGATTTCGTGCATAAATGCGCGGACAGCGGTCCTCCGGCGAGAGCGACTGAGGCGAGTTGCGCGGCGCCCGCTTCCACAAGCGGGCATGGTGAGCAAGTCGGCCGGCAACATCTGGGTCATCTCCCCGGAGAACCGCCTGGCTTCAGACCGTGCTCGTCGGCGAAGATGACGAGCTGCCCGGTCGCGAAGCCCGAGCTTGCCCAGCACGCGGGTGTACGGCTAAAAGCCCAGACGGCCGAGCAGCTTCGGGTCGCGCTGCCAATCCTTCGCCACCTTCACGCGGATGGACAGGAAGACCTGCTTGCCAACGAGTTTCTCGATCGGGATCCGAGCCTGCTGGCCGACATCCCGCAGCCGCGAACCGCCCTTGCCGATGATGATGGCCTTCTGGCTGTCACGCTCAACGAAGATGTTCGCGAAGATCTCGAGGATGTCCTTGTCTTCGCGCTCGATCATGTCGTCGATGGTGACGGCGATGGAGTGCGGCAGTTCGTCGTGGACGCCCTCGAGGGAAGCCTCACGGATGTACTCGGAGATCCGGTCTTCGAGGATCTCGTCGGTGACCGCATCCGCCGGGTACAGCGGTTCAGAGGTCGGCATGAGCGCGATGAGTTCACGGACGAGAATGTCGAGCTGGATGCTGCTGGTTGCCGAAACAGGAATGATCAGGTCCCACTCACGCAGCTTCTGCACCTCTGCGAGCTGCTCGGCGGTCGTCGGACGGGGCGCAGCGTCGATCTTGGTGACGATGGCTACTTTCTTCGCCCTCGGGTAGTGGTCGAGTTGTTCGTTGATGAACTTGTCGCCCGGCCCGATCTTTTCATTGGCGGGGACGCACAGGCCAATGACGTCGACGTCGCTCAACGTCGTCTGGACGAGGTCGTTGAGCCGTTCTCCGAGGAGTGTCCTCGGCCGGTGGATTCCCGGGGTATCGACGATGATGAGCTGCCCGGTGTCCTCATGGACGATGCCGCGGATCGCCTTACGCGTCGTCTGCGGCTTTGAACTGGTGATCGCGACCTTCTGGCCGACGAGCGCGTAGGTCAGGGTCGACTTGCCGACGTTCGGCCGGCCGACGAAGGAGACGAACCCGGCCCGGTAACCGGCATCCGGCAACACCTCAGGTTCTGGCTGCGGTCGCTCCTGAGGCGCCCTCTCCTCGGACATCTCGGTGTTGGGGTTCTCGGTGTTCTGATCGTCATTCATCATGACTACTCCTCAATCGATTCATATGATCTCTGCACGTCCCGCAATGCCGCGGTCCGAGTCACGATCACCGTGCTCACGCGTTTCCGCCTGCCCTCGGTTCGTTCGGCGGTGAGCTTCAGGCCGTCGGTCTCGGCAACCGATCCGGCAACCGGCAAGCGGCCGAGAACCTTGGTGAGAAGTCCGCCTACGGTGTCGACGTCGTCGTCGTCCATCTCCAGGTCGAACAATTCACCGAGTTCGTCCACGGGCAGCCGAGCGCTCACCCGGTATTCGTCTTCGCTGAGTTTCTCGACATCCGGTGTGTCGGTGTCGTACTCGTCGGAGATGTCGCCGACGAGCTCTTCGAGCAAGTCCTCGAGCGTCACCAGCCCAGCTATGCCGCCGTACTCGTCGACGACCATGGCGAGGTGGTTCGATTCGAGCTGCATCTGCTGAAGCAGCGAGTCGGCCTTCTTCGACTCGGGCACGAACAGGGCAGCGCGCGCCAGGGTACGGACGCTGACGTTATTCGCTGCGGCGTCTCCCTCGTGGATGAGACGGACGACGTCCTTGAGGTAGAGGACGCCGGCCACGTCGTCCACCTCGCCGTCGGTGACGGGAATGCGGGACACCCCGGTGCGCAGGAACAGGCTCATCGCCTGCTGGACCGACACGTTGGCGTCGACAGTGATCATGTCGGTCCTCGGCACCATGACTTCACGGACGACGGTTTCGTTGAATTCGAAAATGGAGTGGATGAGTTCGCGGTCGTCCTCTTCGAGAACGTCGAGTTCGGTGGCCTCATCGACCATGTTGAGCAGCTGTTCCTCTGACGAGAACGAAGCTTCGCGGGCGACGCCCGGCGTGACCCGGTTGCCGAACGCCACGAGGGCGTTGGCCAGCGGGCCGAGGAGCACCCGGACGGTCCTGATCACCGGCGCGGCGATGCGCAGCAGCGCCTCAGCGTGCGAGCGTCCGAAACTGCGCGGGCTGGCGCCGACGAGTACGAATGAGACCGCCGTCATGATGAGCGCCGAGTACAGCAGCACGAGCCACGGCTCGTCGATGGTCAACGCGAACGCGAGGGTGACGAGCACCGCAGCGGTCGTCTCGGCGAGAACGCGGATGAAGTTGATGGCGTTGAGGTGCGCTCCCGGGTCCTCGGCGATGGCCCGCAGGTACACCGGCTTGCGCGAACCATCCGCCAGCTCGGCCATCACGGCACGTGAGGTGACGCTGATGGCTGCGTCCGCTGCGGCCATCAGCCCGCCGAAGGCGACGAGGAGCAGAGCGATGCCGATGAACCAGTAGAGGATCATCACCGGGTGGAACGCTCCTGCACCGAGAACCCGAGCAGGATGTCGCGCTGGATCCCGAACATCTCCCGCTCTTCCTCGGGTTCGGCGTGGTCGAACCCGAGAAGGTGGAGGATGCCGTGGGTGGTGAGAAGCAGGAGCTCCTGCAACGTCGAGTGTCCGGCCGTTTCGGCTTGCGCTTCGGCGACCTGCGGGCACAGGACGATGTCACCGAGGAGCCCTGCGGGGGTGGGGGTGTCTTCGGTGCCCGGTCGCAGTTCGTCCATCGGGAAGCTGAGCACGTCGGTGGGGCCCGGTTCATCCATCCACTGCACGTGAAGCTGTTCCATCGCCGCTTCGTCCACGAGCACGATGTTGAGGTCGGCCTCCTGGCTCACGTGCATGGCTCCGAGAGCGAAGTCGGCGAGGCGGAGCAGCGCCGCTTCGTCAACGGGGATGGCGGATTCGTTGTTGATCTCAATGCTCATGAACTCTTGCCCCTCCTGGGCATCCGGTCGCGTGGCGAGGCGCCTCGCCGTTCCGCGCGGTTGGCGAACTCCTGGGCCTGTCCCCGCTCAAACCGTTCCGCCTGCCTGACCTGGTCGTATTCGCTGTAGGCGTCGACGATCCGAGCCACGAGGCTGTGACGCACGACGTCGTCGCTTGTCAGCCGCGAGAAGTGGATGTCGTCGACGTCGGCGAGGACTCGGGTGACCAGTCGGAGCCCGGACGAGGAGACCGGGAGGTCCACCTGGGTGATGTCACCGGTGACGACGATCTTCGAGCCGAAACCGAGCCTGGTGAGGAACATCTTCATTTGTTCGGGCGTCGTGTTCTGCGCTTCGTCGAGCACGATGAACGAGTTGTTCAGCGTGCGGCCGCGCATGTAGGCGAGCGGCGCGACCTCGACGGTGCCCGCTGCGAGCAGCTTGGGCACCAGTTCGGGGTCCATCATCTCGTTGAGCGCGTCGAACAGCGGGCGCAGATACGGGTCGATCTTGTCGGTGAGGGTGCCGGGCAGGAAACCGAGTCGCTCCCCCGCTTCCACTGCCGGGCGAGTCAGGATGATCCGCTCGACCTCCTTGCGCTGCAGCGCCTGCACGGCCTTGGCCATGGCGAGGTACGTCTTGCCGGTACCGGCAGGCCCGATACCGAACACGATGGTGTTCTCGTCGATGGCGTCGACGTACTGCTTCTGCCCGAGTGTCTTGGGGCGGATGCTCCGGCCCCGTGAGGTGAGGATCGCCTGCCCGAGCAGGTCGGCTGGTTTGCCGGAGCCGTCCTCGAGGATCCGTGCAGACGAGAGCACCTCGACCGGCTCGAGCTCCTGGCCTTGCCGCACCATGTCGATCAGTTCGGCGATGAGGTTGTGGGCGGCGCGTACCTGCGCCGCGTCACCGGTGAGGGTGATGTCGTTGCCGCGGACGTGCAACGACACCGCCGGGTACTGGGTTTCGATGGTCGTCAGGAGCCGGTCCTGAGCGCCGAGGAGCCGGACCATGGCGACTCCGTCGACGTGCAATCGTGCTTCGGCGATCGCCGGTTCGCCGACGGGTTCGCCGTTGGATACTGGGTCATTGGAAATCGGCACGTGGATCCTCTCCGAGGTCGCCGATGAGAATGTGGGCATGGACGTGGAAGACGGTCTGGCCGACCTTCTCGCCCGTGTTGAAGATGAGGCGGAACTGGCCGCCGTGTTCGTTCGCGATCTGCTGCGCCAGCGTGACGAGCTCTGCGAGGAGTTCCGGGTCACCCGCCGCAAGTTCAGCGACATTCGTGTACTCGGGGGTCTTCGGCACGACGAGGATGTGCACGGGCGCCTTCGGCGCGATGTCGTTGAACGCGATCAGACGGTCGGTCTCGGCCACGATGCTGGCAGGGATCTCACGCGAGATGATGCGGGTGAAGATGCTGGGTTCTGTCGTCGACATGGTCCTATCCTACGAAGGTCAGCTGGCCGGCGGGCTGTGGATGAGCGTTCACCAGCGGCCCAGCGCCACATTGAGGACAGCGAGGGCGGCCGGCCCGGCGGACGAGGTCCGCAGAACGGTGTCGCCGAGGCGGGTCCGGATCGCACCGGCAGCCGAGACGCTCTCCAGTTCGGCGTCGCTGATCCCGCCCTCTGGCCCGACGACCAGCAGGATGTCCCTGCCGTCGCCGGCGACATCGAGCTGGCTGAGCCGCTCGGAGGCGGTCGGGTCGAGGAGAACCACGCGGCTTGTTCCCGCGAGCTTCTGGAGGTCAGCGGTCGATGCGATCGGGAAGACGGGAGGCACGAAGGACCGGATGGATTGCTTGGACGCCTCCCGGACGATCGTCTCCCACCGGATCCGTCCTTTCTCCTTCTTCATTCCCTCCCAACGGGACACGCTCCTGGACGCAGCCCACGGGATGATGGCGGACACGCCGAGTTCCGTCGCCGCCTGAATCGCCATCTCGTCCCTGTCGCCTTTGGCGAGAGCCTGCACCAGCACCAAGCGGGGCGAGGGCTCCTGCTCCACCGTCACCTCGATCGCCCGGACGCCGACGGTCCCCAGCTCAAGCGTTTCGATCACACCGCGGACGATCAGTCCACGACCGTTGCCGATCCGGATCTCGTCTCCGATGCGTGAGCGGTTGACCGTGACGGCATGCTTCGCTTCCGCGCCGGCCAGTTCGACCATGGCACCGTTCTCCGCGGTGCCGAGATCCTCGCGTAGGTAGAGACTGCTCATCTCAGTTCAGGAAACGGTCGCGGAGTTTGGAGAAGAGTCCCTGCTGGAAGGATCCGAGCTGGGTCGCTTTCTGGTCGCGTCCGGCGGCGAACGCCTTGATCAGTTCCTTCTCGCGATGGTCAAGCCGGGTCGGAGTGACGACCTGGATGCCGATGCGCAGATCGCCGCGACCGGTGCCGCGCAGTTTGGTCACACCTCGCCCTTTGACGGTGAGCACTTCGGAACTCTGGGTGCCCGGCTTCAGCTCGACGTCGACGTCTCCGTCGAGGGCGTGGATGGTCGTCGTCACGCCGAGGATGGCATCCGTCATCGGCACGTCGAGGGTGCAGAGCAGGTCGTCGCCATTGCGGCTGAACCGTTCGTCGTTGCGGACCTTGATCTCGAGGTAAAGGTCACCGTGGGGTCCACCGGCAGGGCCGATCTCGCCGCTGCCCGGCATCTGCAGGCGCAGGCCGGTGTCGACACCGGCGGGGATGTCCACAGGAACGGTCCGGCGGTCGCGGACGCGGCCCTGTCCCTGACAGGTGACGCAGGGGTGCGGGATCACCGTGCCGTGACCACGGCAGGTTCCACACGGGGTCGAGGTCATGACGTTGCCGAGAAGCGATCGGACAGCGCGCTGGATCGATCCTGTGCCGCGGCAGATGTCGCAGGTGACCGGAGACGTTCCTGGCTGGCAGCACGATCCCTGGCAGGTGTTGCACAGTACGGCTGTGTCGACCTCGAGGTCGCGGTGGGTTCCGAAGATGACTTCGGCGAGGTCGACCTCGACGCGAAGAAGAGCGTCCTGGCCGCGCTCCCGCCGGGACTTGGGACCGCGCTGCTGCTGGCCGCCGAAGAAGGTGTCGAAGATGTCGCCGAACCCGCCGAATCCACCGGCACCGCCCATGCCGCCTGAGCCACCCAGGTCGTACTGCTGGCGTTGTTTCGCGTCGCTGAGCACGTCGTAGGCGTGCGTCACCTCTTTGAACCGTTCGGATGCCTCGGCGCCCGGGTTCACATCGGGATGCAGCTCCCGGGCGAGTCGCCGGTAGGCCTTCTTGATTTCATCGGTGGTCGCCTCGCGGGACACTCCGAGAACTTCGTAATGGTCAGCCACTCAAGGCCTTTCGTTGTGAGGGTCTTCGCTGTGCTCGCTGAACGACCGGGGAATGATGCACGTCGCCGAGCACGGCGACTGGTTAGTCCTCACCGAGCTGGTGGGACAGGTAACGGGCAACGGCTCGCACGGCGGCGAGGTTGTTGGTGTAATCCATTCTCGTGGGTCCGAGCACGCCGAGCCTGGCAAGTTCGCCAGCAGAGGAACGGTAGTCGCTTGCGATCACCGAGGTCTCGCCCAGCCCGAATGACTCGTTCTCGCGCCCGATGGAGGCGGATACTCCGCCACGGTCGACGGCCATCTCGCCGAACAGGCGGAGCAGGACGACCTGCTGTTCCAGGGCTTCGAGCACGGGGTAGATGCTTCCGGAGAAGTCTTCCTCCGTGCGGGCGAGGTTGGCGGCGCCTGCCATGACGAGTTTGTCGTGGCGGTACTCAGCGAATCCTTCGGCAAGCGCCTGGGTGATCCTGGCCATGAGCACTTCGTCGTCCGGCGCGGCCTCCGCACGGGCCTCGTCGAGAATGGCGGCGGACGCCTCGATGTTGGCGCCACCGAGCAGGGCGTTGAGCGTGGCTTTGACGCGCTCGAGGCGATCTGCGTCGACCGGGTGCTCCATCTCAACAACCTGTTGCTCGACCCGGCCGGTATCTGTGATCAGAACGGTCAGCACGCGCCGTTCGGTCAGGCTGACCAGTTCGACATGCCGGACCTGAGCCCTGGCGAATGACGGGTACTGCACGATGGCCACCTGGTTCGTGATCTGCGACAGCAGCCGAACCGTGCGCATGAGAACGTCGTCAAGATCGACGGACTGCCCGAGGAAGGTCCGGATGGCTTCCCTCTGCGCTTCAGAGAGCGGCTTGCGGTCGGCGAGCCGGTCGACGAAGAGCCGGTATCCCTTGTCTGTCGGGATCCGTCCGGATGAGGTGTGAGGAGCGGAGATGAGCTCCTCGTCCTCCAGTTGCGCCATGTCGTTGCGGATGGTTGCCGCCGAAACACCGAAGGAGTGCCTTTCGACGATCGCCTTCGATCCGACGGGTTCACGACTGGCGACGTAGTCCTGCACGATTACACGGAGCACTTCGAGGCTGCGATCAGAAACCATAACTGCACCTCTCCCGCTCGAATCGCGTTCATGTCGTTGGCACTCAAATGGCCTGAGTGCCAATTCTAGCGCGCGCCGCGCAGACGAAGTAATTGCCGAACGTCCTGAACAGCGTTACTTTTAGCTGAAGCCCGTCACCGCCCGTGTAGTGGCGATCGGACGCACCAGAGCACAACGAGCGCCATCGATTGAAAGGCTTGGCCATGACCGACCCCAACGCGCAACCCCCGGTTGACCCGTCCCAGAATCCTCCACAGGGGCCCGCGTCCGGCCAGCCCCCGTACGCCGGGCAGCAGCCCCAGCCCGGGCAGCCGTACCCAGACCAGCCGTACCAGGGCCAGCAGCCGCCTCCCGGCCAGCCGTACGGCCAGCAGCCGTACGGCCAGCAGCCATACGGCGGCCAGGTGCCTCCGCAGCAGTACCCGTATCAGGGGCAGCAGACCGGAGCGGCACCGTTGACCCAGGCCGAGGACAAGCAGTGGGCGTCGTTCGCCCACTTCGGTGGGGCACTCGGAGCGTTCCTCGGTGCAGGCACCGCGGGCTGGATCGCTCCGCTCATCATCTACCTGGTGTTCAAGGACCGCGGCCCATTCACCCGCCAGGAGTCGAAGGAAGCGCTGAACTTCCAGCTCACAGTGACGATCTATGTCATCGGCCTCTACGTCCTTGGCGCTATCCTCGCGATAATTCTGATCGGCTTCCTGCTGTGGCCGCTCGCCTGGATCGTCGGAGTGCTCGGCATCATCTTCGGCATCATCGCCGGGGTGAAGGTCAACAACGGTGAGGCGTACCGCTACTTCCACGCCATCCGCATGGTGAAGTAAGCACGAGCGGAAAGGCGGTTCGCCGGCTCACACCGTGAGCCGGCGAACCACCGCATCAGCCAGAAGCCGCCCGCGCAAGGTGAGTTCAACTCGACCGCGTAGGGCGGCTTCCGCGTGAACCAGGTCGTCGGCGATCAGACCGGCGACGGCGACGCGGGACTCGGACGGCAGGCTGGGAATCAGGATGCCGTCGCGTGTGCGGCTGAGGAGCAGTATCCGCTCCAGTTCCCGCGTCTGGGGAGAGAGCGTCTCCCGGCCCGCTCCAGGAGACAGGCCTTCGCTCATCCGGCCGGCATAAGCCGCCGGGTGCTTGACGTTCCACCAGCGAACCCCGCCGATGTGGCTGTGCGCGCCCGGGCCGATCCCCCACCAGTCCTGGCTCCGCCAGTAGGCGAGGTTGTGGCGGGAGCGCGACTCAGGGCCGGTGGACCAGTTGCTCACCTCGTACCAGGAGAAACCGGCCGCGTCGAGTTTCGCGTCCACCAGTTCATACATGTCGGCCTGGAGATCCTCATCCGGCTGGGCAACGGAACCCGATTTGATCTGCCTGGCGAGCTTCGTGCCGGCCTCGACGATCAGCGAGTAAGCCGAAAGGTGGTCAGGGTTCGTCGCGAGGGCGGCGTCCACTGAGCGGGCCCAGTCACCGAGGCTCTCCCCCGGTGTGCCGTAGATCAGGTCCACGCTCACCTGGAGGCCTGCGTGCCGAGCCCATTCGACGACGAGCGGAACCCGGTCTGGATCGTGGGTCCGCTCCAGTGTGGCGAGGACGTGCGGCACCGCCGACTGCATCCCGAAGGAGACGCGAGTGAAACCGGCGTCTGCCAGTGCGGCCAGATAGTCGGCGTCGACCGAGTCGGGGTTCGCCTCGGTCGTGATTTCGGCGTCTTCGGCGAGCCCGATCGATGTGCGCACCGAGTCGAGCATCCGGATGAGGTCACCGGCGGGAAGCAGAGTCGGGGTTCCCCCGCCGAAGAATACCGTTGAGGCCGGTCGCTCAGGAAGCCCGCTGGCGCGGAGGGTGGCTCCGGCGAAGGCAACCTCGGCGGATGCCTCGCTCGCGTAGTCCGACTGCTTCGCACCGCGCAGTTCTGTCGCGGTGTACGTGTTGAAATCGCAGTAGCCGCAGCGCACCCGGCAGAACGGGACGTGCAGGTAGACCGACAGCATCCGCTCGTCGGCTCCGTCGAGCACAGAGCCCGGGAGTGCGCCGTCGACCGGTGCCGGGTCGGCGATCGGCTGAGGACCGGCCATCAGCGGTGCACGGGGAACGGAACGGGCACGTCAGACCGCCGGGGTCGACCACAGCGGCGACAGTGCACGCAGGGATGCCGTCGTAAATGCCTTGCGCCGCAGCGTGAGCAGGGGCGGGAACAGGCGGTAGCCGAGCGAAACCGGCCGGGTGAATGAGCGGACGCTGAACCAGACGGAGTCGTCGTCGCGGTGCTCGACGCGGAAGAGTTCCTCGCCGCTGACCCGGTTTCCGCCGACGGTGCCGTAAGCGAAGGCGACAACGGTGGGTTCTTCGAGAAGGAAGACGACCCGGATGCGCTGATCGATGGCGAAGGAGCCGACCCGTCCGCGCAGCCGCGCCGTCGACCCGGATGCGACGTACGGCGTTCCGTCAGCGGCGAAGCGCTGCTCGGTCGACACGGCGATCGGCTCGAGAGCCGTTCCGTCCTCGTCGTACCGGATGCCGCCATAGCGCTGGCTCGCGTCTGCCTTCACGTCGAGCACATCGATACCCGAAGCCCGCTGGACTTCCCAGCTGAGCAGCGACGCCGATGCCGTGGCGAACCGCTCCCGACCGCTTCCCAGCCGGATGGATGCTTCGAACGGCGTGAAGCCACGCGGCGGATACTGCATGAGGTCGTGCGCCTGGGTGGCGCCGACTGCTGCATAGTCGACCGGCTGGTCCTCGAAGTTGCTTCGGCGCATCCGCTACTTCTTTTCTTTCGTCTCGGTCTCTCCGGACAGCGCGGCGATGAAGGCCTCCTGGGGGACCTCGACCCTGCCGACCATCTTCATACGCTTCTTGCCCTCTTTCTGCTTCTCGAGCAGTTTGCGTTTACGGCTGATGTCGCCGCCGTAGCACTTCGCGAGCACGTCCTTGCGGATGGCGCGGACAGACTCCCGCGCGATGATCCGCGCGCCGATGGCAGCCTGGATCGGCACCTCGAACTGCTGGCGCGGGATGAGCTTCTTCAGCCGCTCGGTCATCAGCAGGCCGTAGGCGTATGCCTTCTCCCGGTGGACGATCGCGCTGAACGCGTCGACCTGTTCACCCTGCAGCAGGATGTCGACCTTGACGAGGTCGGCGGACTGCGAGCCGGACGGTTCGTAGTCGAGCGACGCGTAGCCCTGCGTGCGGCTCTTGAGATGGTCGAAGAAGTCGAAGACGATCTCACCGAGCGGCATCGTGTAGCGCAGCTCGACCCGGTCCTCTCCGAAGTACTCCATGCCGAGGAGAGAGCCCCGGCGGCCCTGGCAGAGTTCCATGATCGAGCCGACGTAGTCTTTGGGCGCGAGGATACCGACCTTGACCATCGGTTCCTCGACGGAGGCGATCTTTCCGCCGGGGAACTCGCTCGGGTTGGTGACGGTGACGGTCTTCTTGTCGTCTGTGGTCACCTGGTAGGTCACGCTCGGCGCTGTGGCGATGAGGTCGAGGTTGAACTCCCGTTCGAGCCGTTCGGTGACGATCTCGAGGTGGAGGAGCCCGAGGAACCCGCAGCGGAATCCGAATCCGAGGGCGACGGATGTCTCGGGCTCATAGTTGAGGGACGCGTCGGAGAGTTTGAGCTTGTCGAGCGCATCCCGCAGGACCGGGTAATCGCTCCCGTCGATCGGGTACAGGCCCGAGAACACCATCGGCTTCGGGTCGGTGTAGCCGGGCAGCGCGACGGTGGCCGGCTTCATCGCGGTGGTGACGGTGTCGCCGACCTTCGACTGGCGCACGTCCTTCACCCCGGTGATGAGGTAACCGACCTCACCGACGCCGAGACCCTGGGTGGGAGTCGGTTCGGGCGAGCTGACGCCGATCTCCAGGAGTTCGTGGACGGCTCGCGTCGACATCATCTGAATGCGTTCCCGGGGACTGAGGTGCCCGTCGATCATCCGCACGTAGGTGATAACACCGCGGTAGGTGTCGTAGACGGAGTCGAAGATCATCGCGCGGGTCGGCGCATTCGGGTCGCCGACCGGGTTCGGGATGCGCTGGACGACACGGTCGAGGAGTTGCTCGACACCGGCGCCGGTTTTGCCTGACACCTTGAGGACGTCCTCCGGCTTGCCGCCGATGAGGTTGGCGATCTCCTTGGCGTACTTCTCCGGGTCAGCGGCCGGCAGGTCGATCTTGTTGAGAACGGGGATGATCTCGAGGTCGTTCTCCATCGCCAGGTACAGGTTCGCGAGGGTCTGCGCCTCGATGCCCTGGGCGGCGTCGACGAGAAGAATCGCTCCTTCACAGGCCGCGAGTGAGCGGGACACCTCGTAGGTGAAGTCGACGTGGCCAGGCGTGTCGATCATGTTGAGGGCGTAGGTCTGACCGTCAAGCTCCCACGGCATCCGCACCGCCTGGCTCTTGATCGTGATGCCACGTTCGCGCTCGATGTCCATCCGGTCGAGGTACTGCGCGCGCATGTCGCGATCGGCGACCGCTCCGGTGACCGACAGCATCCGGTCGGCGAGAGTCGACTTGCCGTGGTCGATGTGCGCGATGATGCAGAAGTTGCGGATGAACGACGGGTCGGTAGCGGCAGGCTCAAGTGCCTTCGCAGCTTTGGGGCTCACGCGTTCCTCGGGGATCTGTAACGGGGTAGGGATGGACTAACTCCCCATTGTCCCATGAACCGCCCCGCGGTGAGTTCCGCCCATCGACCTGCCCGGATGCCGGTGGCACAATGACAGGGTGACTCCGCTGCCCGCGATCGTGCTGGTCCACGGCATCCGCACGTCCGGAACCATGTGGCGACGCCAGGTTCGGGACCTCAGCGCAGAGGGCTTCACGGTCGACGCCATCGACCTTCCCGGCCACGGCACACGGATTGGCGAGACATTCACCATCGACGGATCGATGTCGGCGATCGACGAGGCCGTCTCACGGCATGCCGGGCCGGTTCTGCTGGTCGGACTGTCTCTCGGCGGCTACCTGTCCATCCACTACGCCGGCCAGAACCCCGGTCGGGTGACCGGGCTGGTGGCGGCGAGCTGCCAGACATTGCCCCGCGGAGTCGGACTGTGGGGCTACCGCGCGCTCGCTCGAGCCATCTACCGGTTCCCGGACCGGGGGGCGTGGCTCAACGACGCCATGGCCCGCCGTTTTCTCCCGGCCGACGGTGTGACGGACATGTCCGCAGGCGGGGTGGCTCTCGAGGTGATGGACGAGGCGCTGAAAGCCGTCGGCACGCTCGACCCACTCGACGGGCTCCGCCGCTACCCGGGCCCCGTGTGGTTCGTGATGGGCGGACTGGACCATTTCCGGCTCTCGCAGCGGGCGTTCCTCCGAGCGCGGCCGGACGCATCCGTCGTCGTCGTACCGCGGGCGACTCATCTCGTCAGCCTCGTCAAACCGGAGCAGTTCAGCCGGGCGGTGACGGATGCGGCGAGGGCACTGGCTGTCGATTCGCCGCAGATTTCCGAGAATGGCCCCGGAACTGGTATCGTTACTCCTTGACTTGCGTGTGGGTTGCCCCGCACGATTTTAGCCGCGAAGCGCCCTCTCTCGCCCAGTGGCACATCCCATTCGAAATACAACGGAAAGCTATCAAACGTGGCAAACATTAAGTCGCAGATCAAGCGAATCGGCACCAACAAGAAGGCAACGGAGCGCAACAAGGCGATCAAGAGCCAGCTCCGGACCGTCGTCCGCCAGGCCCGCGAGGCAATCCTCGCCGGCGACAAGGCTCAGGCTGAGTCCACCCTGAAGACTGCCGCGAAGAAGCTCGACAAGGCCGTGAGCAAGGGCGTCATCCACAAGAACCAGGCAGCGAACCGCAAGTCGGCTCTGGCCAAGAAGGTCGCTTCGCTCTAAGCAGCACCTTCTTCTTCACCACAGGCTCCGCTTCGGCGGAGCCTGTGGTGGTTAACGCGGTGCAGCGGCGTGCGACCCTCGCGGTGGCATCCGCGTTCATCCGGCCCATATGCCGACTTCCCCGCCGGATATCTGACCTTCGTGACGGATGAACGGGCGTGCGCGGCCCGCACCCGTGTTCATCTGCGCCATGTGCGGGCCTTCGCGCCGCGGCGGAGGGTGCTGCGGGTTACTCCCGCGGTGCGTTCAGCGGCCTCGGCGCGCAATCGTGTGGATCATTCGTTCGAGGGCATAGACCGGGTCGCGACCGGCGCCTTTGACGCTGGCATCGGTGTCGGCGAGAACCTGGATGCAGCGCCCGAGGCCGCGGTCGGTCCAGCCGGCGAGGTCGCGGCGCGCCCGGTCCACCTGCCATGGGGCGAGGCCGAACTGGCGGGCAAGGTCGGCGGATGATCCCCTGCCACCCTGCACCTTCGCCATCGTTCGGAGCTTACTGGCGAACGCAGCCACAATCGGCACCGGATCGGCGCCGGATGCGAGGGCGTGACGGAGGCCGACAAGAGCTTCTGCGTACCGGCCGGCGATGGCCGCGTCGGCGACGGCGAATGCGTTGGTCTCGACCCGGCCACCGTAGTACCGGGTGACCGTCGCTTCGGTCACCTCGGAACCACTGTCTGCGATCAGTTGTGCGCACGCCCCGGCGAGCTCGGCGAGATCATCGGCGAACGCGGACACCACGGCCCGCAGTGCGGCCGGGCGGATCGCCTTGCCTGCCGTCTTGAATTCGGCAGCGGCGAAGTCGTACTTGTCGCTTTCCTTCTTCAACTCGGCGCAGACCACTTCGATCGCCGTCGACTTGGAAGCGCGGATCGCGTCGAGGAGTTTTTTGCCGCGCACTCCCCCGGCATGGCGGAGCACGACGTAAGCGCCTTCGGCGGGAGATTCGAGATACGCCAGCGCCTCGGCCAGGAACTCGTCCGAGCACTTCTCCACGTTCGTCACCCGGATCATCCGCGGTTCGTTGAACAGGGACGGGCTCGCGAGGGTCAGCAGTTCGCCCGGTGCGTAGCTGTCGGCTTCGATGTCGTTGACTTCGAGGCTCGGGTCTTCTACCCGGAGGTAATCGCGGAGCATCCGGATGGCGCGGTCTGCAAGGAACCCCTGCGTTCCGGAGACGAGCACAATCGGCGCTGGGCGGATCGCGTTCCAGCTCAATTGCGGGATCGCAACCTTCGCGGGCGCTTTCGCCGATGTCGCGCTACGCGCAGCTGCCACAGTCCACCGTCCTCACATCTCAAGCCTACCGGCGACCGCCGACGCCCCCGGGCGTCAGCAGGCCCGGGCGGTCCACACCACCGGCTCGGTTGCCAGGCCGCCGACGACGATCATCCCGCAGGTGTCGGTGCGGTACGCCGCCGTGCCCGCTGCCTCGAGCAGAGCCAACGCGGAAGGAGTCGGATGGCCGTGACGATTGTCGGCGCCCACCGGGATGAGAGCCAGCCGGGCACCGGCCACGGCATACATCCGTTCGCTTTGGTCCGCCGAACCGTGATGCGCCATCTTCAGCAGGTCAACCGGGCCCCCGAGCGAGCGATTGTCGAGGATCCGGTCCTGGGCGCGCTGATCCAGGTCGCCGAGAAACAACGAACGGGTGCCATCGGATGCCTCGAAAAGGAGGGTCACGCTGCCGGTGTTGCCTGTCCACACCGGCCCGGCACGCGGAGGCGGCCAGAGCGCCCGCCAACGCGACCCGCCCAGTGTTCCGCTCAGCCCGGCGGTGGCACGCCGGATGCTTGCCCCTCCAGCCGCAAGGTCGACGAGGATGCGTTCATCCGCCGCGTTCTGCGGGTCCCCGACGAGCACGAGGCTCGCGCGACCGACCACCGCCGACACACCGCCCACATGGTCGAGGTCGAAATGGGTGAGAACGAGCAGATCCAGCCGGTCGACCGACAGTGCGCCCAGGCAGGCGGTCAGGAGCGATGCGTCTGCCCCGGTGTCAAGAAGCGCCACCGCCCCTCCCTCACGGACAAGGATGGCGTCACCCTGGCCGACGTCACAGGCCGCGTGCGTCCAGTCCGCGGGCCGAGACAACGCCGGGGCGATCCAGGAACCGGCGAGGCCGCCGGCATACCC
>NZ_JAODMP010000099.1 GCF_025464835.1 Mycetocola sp.
GCGGCCTGCACGGCGGCGCGAATTCCGGCCAGCCATGGCTCACCGTGCCCTGGCAGCACGATCATGGCACCGGTCTCGGCGAGCGGAACGAGCGACTCCATCGCCTGTTCCGAGTTCGCCGTCGCAGCACCCGCGATGATCTGTGCACCCCTCGATCCCTTGTACGGGTCGAGCGTGACCAGGGCGTCGCCCGTCAACAGTGCGTCGCGGTCGGGGAAGTGCAACGCACAGTGCCCAAGCGTATGGCCAGGAGTGAAGACGACGGTCGGGGTACCCGGAACGTCGAGAACACCCGATGAGGGCAGCTCCCTCACGTCGCTCACGCCCTTCACCGCCAATGCGCCAGCGGCCGTCATGGCTGCGAGTACGCGCGTCGATTTCGGGTACTTCAGCGGGTAGAGGAACGGCGTGCGCTCCCGTCGGTAGCGGTACGGGTGTGCGGCCAGCTCCCGATCGGCGGCGTGAACCCACACCGGCACCTGAAGCTCCTTCACTGCCCGCGCGGCGAATCCGACGTGGTCGAAGTGAGCGTGCGTGAGAACGAGGGCAGAGACATCCGCCAACGACCGACCGATCTCCGACAGCGCCGACAGCAGGTGCGGCCAGGTCGACGGGAACGCCGCGTCCACGAGAGTGATCGCCCCCGCTTCTTCCACCAGGTAACAGTTGACGTAGGCATGCTCGAGGCGGTGGATGCCGGGAGCAACGTCGCGTGTGAGTGTCGCCCCACCGCTGGACTTCCGCGTCGCTCGGCGGCCGGACTTCTTGCGGGTCGATGTGGTCATTCTCGCGCCCTTCCTTTCTCGTCAAGCGTTCACAGTAAGCATGGGGCAATTCCGGCGACAAGGGGCTTGCCGAGCGGAGCAGGTTCGCCCACAGTTGCGTGAAGCAGCAGTGCCGTAGCCTGGCTGACGCACCGCTGGGCGGCCGGTGGCGGAGTGAGCCGGCTCGAGCGGCAGATCGATCGAGAGGGAACCATGGACGTATCGCCACTGGTCTGGACATTGACCATCGTTTTCATCCTGGGCCTGCTGGCTTTCGACTTCTTCTTCCACGTCCGCAAGGCGCACGTCCCGTCCCTCAAGGAAGCGGCGATCTGGTCGTCGATCTATGTCGGTCTCGCGATCGTCTTCGGCTTCGGCATCCTCTTCTTCGGCGGGCCAGGGCCCGGCTCGGAGTACTTCGCCGGGTACATCACAGAGAAGGCCCTCTCGGTCGACAACCTGTTCGTGTTCCTGATCATCATGGCGAGCTTCCGGGTTCCTCGCGAAGATCAGCAGAAGGTGCTCCTGTTCGGTATCGTCTTCGCACTCATCGCCCGAACCGGGTTCATCTTCCTCGGCGCAGCGCTGATCAACTCTTTCGCCTGGATCTTCTATTTCTTCGGCCTGATCCTCCTGCTCACCGCCGGCAACATGCTCAAGCCGAAGAAGGACGAAGGTGATGAAGCCGACAACTTCATCATCCGGCTCGCAACGAAGTTCCTTCCGACCTCCGAGCACTACGACGGCGACAAGCTGTTCACGACGGAGAACGGCAAGCGGGTACTCACCCCGATGCTCCTCGTGATGGTGGCGATCGGCGGAACCGACATCCTCTTCGCGCTCGACTCGATCCCCGCGATCTTCGGCCTCACGACGGATGTCTTCATCGTCTTCACGGCGACCGCATTCTCCCTGCTTGGTCTGCGCCAGCTCTACTTCCTCATCGACGGGCTCCTCGACCGCCTCGTCTACCTCTCCTACGGACTTGCGGCGATCCTCGGCTTCATCGGCGTCAAGCTCGTCCTGCACGCGCTGCACGAGAACAACGTTCCATTCATCAACAATGGCAATCCTGTACCCGTCGTCGAGATCAGCACGGGTCTGTCGCTCAGCGTCATCCTGGGCGTGCTCATCGTCACGGTCATCGCCTCGGTGATCAGCCCCAAGGGGAAGGCCCACGCGGCGATCTCCGGCGCACGCCGCCACGCGACGGCCTACCTCGACCTCGAATACACCGCCGACCAGGCTGAGCGCAACCGCGTCTTTGCGATGCTCGTCGAGGAAGAGGACGCGATCCGCAAGCTGCAGCCGAAATACCGGCAGTGGGTCCGGAACGAGGCCCAGCTCATGGCTTTGCTGAGGCGCGCGCACGAAGAGCACGACGCCTCGCTCACCCGGTAGCACGGTGCGTGCATTCCCCCTGTTGCGCTGAAGCGTGCGGGCGGAGAGTGTCCGCATGCGCAGCCACAGTGCGGGCCCGCCCGCTGAGCCGCTTCACCCTCTCCCGCCCGTCCGCGCGCAACTTCTCGCTACCGAACACTTGGGGGTCTCCTCGCCGCGCGCGGGACGGCCCAAGGTGAGGTTCTCGCCCGCATCGGCGTTCTCCTCACCCTTGTCTCCGCTGGACTGGTCCGCCTTGCTCTCATCGGGCAGGTGACGGACGTCTCGGATGCCTTCATCGCGCTCGCCATCGGAGTGCTGGCCCTCATCGACGTGGTCGGCCTGCTCACCCAGCCCCGCGTGACGAACATCGGCATCCAGGACCTGATGTACGTGGTGGCTATCAATCCGCTTCGCGCTGCGTCTACCGAACTCGACCCCGGCATCCGGCGGTTCTCCTGGCGTCGGCGCACCACGACTTCCCGGGCGTGCAGAAGACGTCCTACTTCTTCACTCCGAAGCGCGGACTCAGCCAGCTCATCATTATCAGCTCGGCGTTGCTCGGGCTGCTGGCGGCGGCCACCACGAACGTTTTCAGCGCGCCGGTTCCGCTTGCCGTCGCCGAGGGTCTGGGAATCGGATCTCTCTTCTTCGCGTTGAGCGTCCGGCGCGGTTACCGGCAGTACTCCGCAAGAATCGCCGCCCTCCAGCCCGAGTGTCCATCACTCACCTGACGTAAACTCGCATCGAACCGTCAGGGAGAGGGTGCCGAATGTCTCGCATCGTCGTCATTGGAGCGACCGGCCATGTCGGCAGCTACCTTGTCCCTCGGCTCGTGCGAGCAGGGCACACCGTGGCTGCCGTGAGCCGCGGCATCCGCACGCCATATCGAGAGGATGCCGCGTGGCGCCACGTCGAGCGGATCGAACTCGACAGGGAAGCGGGCGACGCGAACGGGTCGTTCGCGGGTGAAATTGCGGATCTGGCTCCAGACGTCGTCGTGGACATGATGTGCTTCACGCGGGAATCAGCCGGTCAGCTCGTAGACGCCCTCCGGGGCCGGGTGGATCTTCTGGTCAGCTGCGGCACGATCTGGGTTCACGGTCCGGCCGTCGCGGTGCCCAGCAGGGAGTCCGATGAGCGGCGGCCGATCGGCGACTATGGTGTCGGCAAAGCGGCGATCGAAGCGCTGCTTCTCGCCGAGTCCAACAGGGACGGGGGGCTCCCGTGCGCAGTCCTGCACCCGGGGCACATCACCGGCCCCGGCTGGCCCATGGTCAACGCGGCAGGCAATTTCGACCTTGGCGTGTGGGAGCGGCTGGCGGCGGGCTCCGAACTGACGCTTCCCAACCTCGGCCTTGAGACGGTGCATCATGTCCACGCCGATGACGTCGCCCAGTGCTTCGAGCGGGCGATCGCCCGACAGGCGATCAGCGCAGGCAAGAGTTATCATGTCGTCTCGGAGCGCGCGATGACACTCCGGGGGATCGCTGAGACGGTGGCGGGCTGGTTCGGGCAGGAGGCGAAACTCAGATACCGGCCCCTGGAGGAATTCCTGGCCGAGCTCTCCCCTGAACACGCGGCGGCGTCTTCTGACCACATCACACGCAGCCCGTCGATGAGCATCGCAGCCGCGGAATCTGATCTTGGGTATGCGCCGCGGTTCACCTCGTCCCAGGCAATCGCCGACGGGCTCAGGTGGCTCATCGCCGCGGGCCGGATCGACACCGGCGGTAGGGCGCTTTCAGCGCGCACAACTCCGCCGATGTGAGCCGCCGTGCACCCGCGCGCCGCGGAACTTGGCGGCATCCGGTTCTGCGTTCCCCACCGAGGCGGGGTTATGCGCGGGCTCAGCTCAGCGCTTCACCCGTCGGGTCGTCCGCTGATGCGTCCTGGAGCTGGCTGCCCCCGATCGGAGCCCCGTCCCATTCCTCGACGACCCACCCATCCGTCATGCTGCCGTTCGCGATCACGATTCCCGTGTTCGCCAGCTCGTGGGCGGCGGCGTAGCGGACGTTGACGTCGGTCGTGCGGGATGCGACCCAGGTGCGGATCGCGGCGCCGTGGCTGACGACCGCGACGGTGCCGTCGTGTTCGCGCCCGATCGACTCGATAGCGGCATCGAAACGGCCGAAGAAGTCGTGCCCGTCCGGGCCCCCCGGCATCTCCACATCGAGCTCACCCGCGGCCCAGGAGAAGACCACCTCCATGTAGCGCATCTGGTCGGCGTAGCTACTCAAGCCCTCAAGGTCGCCCGCCTCGATCTCGTGTAGCCCCCCGGCGATCCGCCGCTCCAGGCCGCGTTCGGTGGCCAGCGGCAAGGCGGTGAGCTGGGTGCGCAGCAGGGTGGAAACGAAGATACCGTCAACGGCCTCGTCGCGGAGGGCGCCCGGTATCGCCTCCGCCTGGCGCTGACCGAGTTCGGTCAGCCCAGGACCCGGGTGTGCCGTGTCCAGGCGGCCGAGAACGTTGGCGGGAGTCTGGCCATGACGAATGAGTAGAAGTCGCATAGATCTTCAGCCTACGCATATGGCTGAGCCGAGTGGGCTTGCCGAGGCATCCGATGAGCCAACCGTCTCAGGTCAGTTCCGCTCCCGGCTTCTTCGGCGCACTCGCCTGGAGAGCGGTCTCCTCGGCGTCGATCGAAGCAAGCGCCGCCCGCACCGCGTGCTCCTGGTATCTCCGCTCCGCCTGGGCGGTGAGCACGGTATCCCGCTCGGCGGCCAGCATGAGGCGACGTAGCCGCCGGTAGGTCGCAGGCAACGGTTCTTCCCCGACGGACGGCCGCTCGAG
>NZ_JAODMP010000012.1 GCF_025464835.1 Mycetocola sp.
GGTGTGAGTGAATGCTAGCTTTCACATGGAATAACATCCAGCACGAGGAGGTGCGATGTCCGCCCGGATCTACGCTGCGGTCGATTCCGGTGCGTCCAGTGGCCGCGTCGTGATGTCAGATGCCACGCGGGAAAAGGCACCAGCATGACCGTTCTTCAAGGCAAGGTCGCGGTGGTCACCGGAGCGAGTTCCGGTATCGGTCGCGCGTACGCCAAGGCGTTGTCAGCCGAGGGGGTCCGGCTCGTGCTCGTCGGGCGCTCGACCGGGCGCCTGACCGAGGTGGCCGAGTCGTTGCCCTCGCCAGCCGTTCTTCTGGCTGGAGACATCGCGCTCGCCGAGACCTCGGAGGAGGCGGTGCGCCGCGCCTTGGTGGAGTTCGGGCGCCTGGACATCGTCATCGCGAACGCCGGACTGTACGCGGGCGGCGGTGTCGAGGAAATCGCTGCGGATGCCGTTCAGGAGATGGTGTCGGTGAACGTGTTCGGTGTCATGGCGACTCTTCGCGCCGCCATTCCGCATCTCGTGGAATCCGGCGCGGGGGACGTCATCGTGACGAGTTCTGTCTCCGGGCATCAGGCCATCTCCTGGGAGCCCGTCTACTCGGCCACGAAGCACGCGGTGCAGGCATTCGTCCACACCACCCGGCGGCAGCTGGTAGGAACCGGAGTCCGAGTCGGCGCCGTAGCGCCGGGTGTCGTCCTCAACGAGTTGTGGGGATTCTCTGAGTCCGCCGACGAGGTGCATGCGCACGTCGGCGATCGCACCGGCATCCGGTCGGAGGACGTCGCCGAAGCGGTTCTCTTCATGCTGACGCGGCCCGCCCATGTCACGATCCGGGATCTCGTGATCCTGCCGACGGACCAGGAGATCTGACCGGGCAGAACCTGCTCGCGCACACCCGCCGACACGACCCCACGATCATGAGGAAACGAAGATGTTCGAAGACCTGAACGGCAGGACCGCCGTCATCACCGGAGGTGCACGCGGATTGGGGTACTCGCTGGCGACCGCGCTTGCTCGCAGCGGCGTGCGGGTAGCGCTTCTCGACCTGCTTCCTTCGGTGGAGGCATCCGCGAAACGGCTCGCCTCCGAATACGGGGTCGATGCGCGCGGCTGGGTCGTCGACGTCACCGACCCCCACGCGATTGAGACGGTCTTCACCGAAGCGGAGACGGAGCTGGGGACGGCTTCGGTTCTAATCACCGCGGCAGGCATCACCGTCTGGGGAGACAGCGTGGACGTGCAGGCCGCGACCTGGCGGAAGGTGATGGCCGTGAACCTGGACGGCACGTTCTTCACCGCACAGGCGTTCGCCCGACGCGCGTTGGCGGCTGGGGAACCCGCTTCAGCGATCTTCGTCTCCTCGATGTCCGCATTCATCGTGAATTCCCCGCAGTTCCAGGCTTCATACAACTCCTCCAAAGCTGCCGTCAGCCACCTTGCAACGTCGCTCGCCGTCGAGTGGGCGGGATCAGGCATCCGCGTGAATGCGATCGCTCCCGGGTACTTCCTCTCCGACATGACCCGCCAGTTCACCGAAGCGAATCCGGAACTCGCGCAACAGTGGATCAGTGACATTCCGATGGGGCGTATGGGTGAACCGGAGGACCTGCACGGCCTGGTGACCTACCTTGCCTCGGAATCCTCCTCCTATCTGACCGGACAGAGCATCGTCATCGATGGCGGCTACACGGCCCTCTGAGGGCGGCTCTGCTGACAAGGGAGTATGGCGTTGACCGATCAAGAGAACATTCGCGAAGGGCTCGGCGGCGCAGAGCGGCGACGCTTCCTCGAAGCGCGCATCGGCGCTGTCGAGCGAGTCTGGGCGCCGCGGACGGTGCGGAGTGAGAACGGAGTGGGTGCCGGGCGGCGGCAGATCGAGCTGCGCTACCTGGGCGGACTGGATGTGACCATCGAGCCGGACCAGTTCCTGGACCTCGGCGAAGCGGCATGGCGTGGCCGGCCGGTCTCTTTCGTTCCGCCATCCACATCGGTGCGTGCCGAGAACTGGGGCCGCCGTTGGCAGGGCGGCCTGCTCACGACCTGCGGGTTGAGTGCTGTGGGGCGGGCGGCGCCGGAAGACGGCGGGATGCACGGACGCGCTCACCTCATCCCCGCCTCCGTCACCCGGCAGGACGGCTCCTGGACCCACGGCGGGGAATACGAGCTCGTCGTTCGCGGCACCCTGCGAGAGGGTGCCGTGTTCGAACCGAATCTCACCGTGGATCGGACGATCCGCGCCAGGCACGGTGTCAGCGAGATCCACATCTCCGACGTCATCCGCAATGAGGGGTTCGTGCCTGACCGGGTCAGGATTCTGTACCACATCAATATCGGCTGGCCGATGCTTCATGCTGGGGCGTCTGTATCCGCCGATGCGAGCGAGCCGGGAGCAACCGAAGCATCTGGGTGGTCGCGCCAGCTCGGCGACCCCGAGCCCGATGTGCCCGAGCGTGTGAACGCGCTCGTTGCCATCCCGGATCCTGACGGCTGGAGCCACGCGACGATTGCCGGGGATTCCGGATCGCTGACCGTCCGCTTCCGGCCGGATCAGCTCCCGTACCTGACCGTCTGGCGCAGCGGAACCTCCGGCTCCTACGCTCTCGGAATCGAACCGGGGACGTGCTGGCCCAGCCATGTCGACGGGCCGGACGAGGGCAAGGTGGGGCGGCTCCTCGGCCCAGGGGAGTCCTTCGTTGTCGAGCTGGTACTCAGCTTCGGCGACTGAGCGCGAACGGGCCGTGAGAGAGCGGTGATTGGGCGACAAATCAGCACTATGACATCGATGTCATGTGAGCTATGCTCGACCTCATGACATCGATGTCATGAGGATCGTCGCCGGCGCAGTCGCCGGATACGGAACGGAGTCTCGCCTTGGACAACACGCTCGTCGCCGGCCTGGATTTGGGAAGCACCGGCATCAAGATCCTCGTCGCGGACGGCTCAGGGGCTGAAGTGCTGGTGCGCCAGCTTCCGACGCCATGGCAGCCCGGCCCGAACGGCACAACCGTGATGACCGCCGAAGCTCTGACCGGCACCGTCCGGGCCCTGTTGGAGTCGGCGGCCGAGCAGCTGATCGGACTTCTCGGGGACGGTTCCCGGGTGTGCGCAATAGGTGTCTCCGGGATGGGGGAGTCCGGCATTCTCGTCGACGACGCCGGTGTCGCCGTGGCCCCGGCGATCGCATGGTTCGATCCGCGCGGTGCGGAGCAGGTGCTCGCGCTCCCAGACACGTTGCGGAAGCAGTTCGCAGGCCGCACCGGGATGCCGCTCGGCGTGCAGGTGTCGGTCGTCAAGATCCTCCACTTGCGTGACCAGGGCCTTGATCTTGTCGGCACCCGGTGGCTCAACCTTCCCGAATATGTCGTCGCGGCACTCGGCGGGAGGCAAGCGGCGGAGTATTCGCTCGCATCCCGAACCGGGCTCATCGACCAGGACACCGGCGCGCCGTGGCCAGAGCTCCTCGACTACCTCGGAGTGACCCGGGATTTTCTCCCGCCGCTGACCGACGCGGGCACACCTCTCGGTGACGCCGACGTCGGATGGCTGCCCGGCGTCTTCCGTGGAGCACGGCTGACGGTCGCCGGTCACGATCACCTCGTCTCCGCGGTGTCGACCGGCGACTTCCCCGCCGACCGGTACCACGTCTCAATGGGGACCGCGGAGGTCCTTCTCCGCGTCCTCGACCGACCCCTCTCCTTCGCGGCCCGCGAACGACTCGCCGACCGGTTCATCAACTGTGTCCGTCACGTCGTACCTGACACCTGGGTGCTCGTTGCTGGGGTGAAGACAGGGCTGCTCATGCGCCGGACCCTCCAGTTGCAGGGGATAACCGACCGAGTGGGCAGGGACCGGCTCGACCGGCAGATCCTGGACATGCCGCTGGATGGCACCCTGCCGGTGGGTGACATCGAGGTGACTGGTGCGCGGAACGATGACGGAGTTCTCCGGCTGACGATCCGAGGAGACGGAGCCGGTCCCGCCGAAATCTTCAACGCTGTTCTACGCCACGGCAACGACGAGATCCAGATGCTCATCGACGCGATGGATCGCGAGCTTCCTCCCGCCTGTTCAAGCCTGGTGACCGGCGGCTGGGCAGCCATGCGTTCGGTGATTCGCGCCCGGTCGGAGATTCTCCCGGACGTGCGGGTCTCTGACCGCTCCCAGGACACGGCATACGGCGCATCCCTGTTCGCGCAGCGCCTCGTCTCACCACTCGTCGCGGCGCCGGACACTCCCGTCAGCCCGACCGCCGATCCCGCACTCAGCCTTCCAGCCCGCACCATCCCATCCCCAGCACAGGAGAACTTCATGAACACCCTGACCACTTCCGAACGCCGTGCCATGGCGAGCATCAGCACGCCGGGAGGCGGCATGCTCATCGTGGCGGCTGACCAACGCAACGGGATGAAGGCCGTCATGACCGACGCCCCTGACGGTGCGTCGTCGATCAGCACGGACGAACTCGCTTGTGCCAAGGCCGACCTGCTGCGTTACCTCGGCAATGAGGCTCCAGCGATCCTTCTCGACCCAGAGGTTGCCCTTCCGCTCGTGGTCGACGACGCCACCATCTCTCGGAACACCGGTCTCGTCGTCGGCATGGACGCGTCCGGCTTCGACGTCGACGGAGGGCTTCGCCGGACCCGTTATGTCGAGGGGATGTCAGCGCGCAAGGTCCGCGACCTCGGCGGCGACGCTGCGAAGATGCTGTTCTACCTTCGCCCGGATCAGCGGGAAGCTGAGGGCGTCGTGATCGACGAGATTCAGCGCCTTGCGGCAGCGTGCGACGAAGAGGGAGTGCTTCTCATCGTTGAGATCCTCGCCTATCAGCTCGATGGTGAGTCGGACGAGGACTACCGCGCCATTTTCCCCGAACTGGTGCGGGGCGCGGCGGAGGTCTGTGTTGCCGCCGGCGCTAAGGTCTTGAAGCTGCAGTACCCGGGCTCCCCCGAGGCGTGCGTGGCCGTGACCGAGGCGGCTGCCGGCGTGCCGTGGGCGGTGCTCTCGGCGGGCGTCGATCACGAGACGTTCGTTGGGCAGGTTCGCACCGCAGTGGAGAACGGTGCCAGTGGCGCGATGGCCGGGCGTTCGCTGTGGAAGGATAGTCTGTCCGTATCCTCCGCGATCCGCCGTGAACTTCTCACCACTCGCGCGCTACCGCGGTTGCACGAACTCGAACAGGTCATCGATGCCGCACTGAGCGGTCGTGCATGACACCGGCCGACTACCAGTCGGCCTGAAACAGGGCCGAGGAGGCGCGCGTGGCGACGATGCAGGATGTTGCGCTGCGAGCGGGCGTGAGCCCGAAGACGGTGTCGCGTGTTTTCAACGAGGACCCGCACGTCCTTCCCGGGACACGCAGCAGGGTCGAGGACGCCATGCGAGAACTGAATTACGTTCCCAATGTTCTCGCCAGGACGTTCCGTGCCGGGCGCTCGTCCTCGATCGGGGTGGCCGTCCCGGACTTGGTCGATCCGTTCTTCGCATCGGTCGTGCGCGCAGTGGAAAGCGTCTGCTCGCTGACCGGGATCACAACCCTTGTCACGAGCATCGGTGACGACCCAGCGCGCGAGCGCCCGGTGCTCGAATCGCTGCTTCGCAGCCAATTGAGAGGGCTCATCCTTGCGCCGGTCTCCGAGGACCAGTCCTGGCTGAGTCAATGGGCAGAGCACACACCGATTGTCTTCGTCGACAGGGCCCCGGTCGGGCTCGGAGCCGACACTCTCGTCGAGGATGACCGCCTGGGCGCGTACCTCGCGACCGACCATCTGCTGGGCCACGGACACACAAGGATCGGGTTCGTCGCTGACACCACTCACCCCCCAAGCACCCGCCGCCGGCTGGAGGGCTACCGGGCAGCCCTCGCCGACAAGGGCGTCTCGTTCGACGAGCATCTGGTGGCGGAGGAGGCGAACGGGCGGCAGAGGGCGGCAGCAGAGGTCGACCGTCTGTGGCGTGATCCGGAACCGCCGACGGCCGTGTTCTCGTCGAACGCTCGAGTGACGATGGACCTCATCCCCGCCTTACGGGGTCGCAACGTCGCACTCGTCGGCTTCGGCGACTTCCAGATGGCCGACCAGTTGAGCCCACCCGTCACCGTCGTCCGACAAGACCCGGTCGAGCTCGGCCGTCTGGCGGCCACTCGTGCGCTTGCCCGGTTCGCTGACAGCGACGGACGGCACGAGCCGGCCACGGTGCTGCCTGTCAGCCTTGTGCTCCGCGAGTCGTGCGGATGCGCGGCCTCCGGCTGAGCGCCGGTCGGTCACGCGCTCGACCGTTTGCGTGAACGGGCACCGGATGCCGCCAGCTGGTGCCCGTTTCGAACGATGAGCCCGTTACACCGTGATGTAGGCACCGTCGGAGAAGGAGGGGCAGCCGCGCCGCTGGCTCACTCTCCGTGCGCTGCGGGTCCTCGACTGGTTCGCGGGCGGCGCAGGCCGCATCCCGCTGCGACGGGGGCTACTCGCAAATCGGCTGCGGGCGTAGTGTCATGCACCCCGCTTGCACCTGTTCCGCTACGCCGAGCGCGCCAGGTGCCGACGCCGTAGGAGGGCGGCGAGGCCGCCAAGCAGAAGGAACGCGCCGACGGGGAGCAACGTGAGGTTCGGCTCGGCGCCGGTCGCGGCGAGCTCGTACTTGTCGGCGGTGTCCGCTGACGGAACGACCGGCACAGCAGGAACCAGCGGAGCGGCCGACGGCACGGTCGGAGGCGCGACAACCGCCGCAGCGGCCACCGTCAGCGGGTAGCTGGCCGTCGCATCCGGTGCCGTCCCGTTGCTGGCGGTGATCGTGAACGTGCTATCCCCAACCGTCGTCGGAACGCCGGTGATCTCCCCGGTGGTGCTGTCCAGCGCGAGTCCGGCGGGGAGCGCTCCCGACGTGACCGCGAAGGTCGCGGCGGGTGTGCCGGTGGCTGTCACGGTGAACGAATACGGCGCACCCACCGTGGCCGCCGTCGGAGTACCTGAGGTGATTGTGGGACTGGTCGATACGTCGGTGCTGCCCGCATCGCATCCGGTGGGGGCGGTGATGACGTTCGAGTCCAGTGTGACTGCGCCGGTCTCTGCGAGCAGGCGGCCCGTGACGGTCGCGCCGGTGACCGCCGTGATGGATGCCTTGGCCATGACGGATCCGACGAATCGTGAGGCGCTTCCTAACGTGGCGGAGCTGCCGACCTGCCAGAACACGTTGCAGGCGCTGGCGCCATTGATCAGGTTGATTGAAGCGCCGGATCCGGCCGTCAGGGTGCTTGCGGCCTGGAAAACCCAGACCGATTCAGCGGAACCGTCAAGCGTGAGTTCACCGTTGAGCGACAGTTCGCCGCCCGAGTAGACGCCGGGTGTGAGGGAGAGGCCGGTGAGTTCACCGAGTCCCGTCTGCGTTGGGGTCAGGCTCGCGGCGACGTTGTAGGCAGTGGTCAGGTCGCTTTGCGCCTGCGCCGCTTCGGCGTCGGCTGAGTGCTGCACACCATCGATGATCCCGGGTGGGAACCCCTCGATGGCCGTTCCGGGGCTGACCCCGACGTCACCGGTGATGACGCTGGACCCGGTGTTGGTTACGGTTGATGCGCTCAGCACGCCGAAGCCCGCCGCCGTACCCAGGCCGACCGGGCCCTCAAGAACGGTGGCAGCAGTCGCGGGTGCCGCTGAGACCAGCAGGAGACAGGTGGCAGCCAGCGCGGCGGATGCCGCTGTCCAACGAGTGAACATAGGGGACCGGGTCATGATGACGCCTCTCAATAGTGAAGGCGTTCGTTGAAACCTGTCGGCCCCTCGTCGACTACCCCCTGAGTCCAGATATATCACGGCAAAGGTGAGGAATAACACACCTACGTTGTGGGGGTGGCGTGTCCTTCCATTTCATCTGACAATCGGTCGATCCGCGCCAGAACGGCATCAAGCTCCTCGACCGTCTCCCAGAGCACCGGATGCCGTTTTCGCACGTCCGAGAGCGACTCGCCACTCGAGGTGAGCGACCCCAGATCGAAGCTGATGTTGGTCCGGGCGCCGGCGATCGCAGCTCGAAGCGCCCCGCACGCAACCGCGACGTCGGCGATGAGCGCTGGGTTTCCGTGCCGCGCCAGCCATTCCAGGTCGGAGACGACATCTGTTCCCTGTTTGCCCAAGGCGGCTGAGGCGCGTGCTGCCTCGACCGAGGCGTCCCGGATGGCATCCTCACGCTGCTTGCCGCGCTCCAGGCGGAACGCGCTGCCGAAGGACCCTGACGCCGCGGCATCCTGATCGGCCAGCCGAAGCGCTGTCTCACGCCCGGCTCGTGCGCGTTCGCGGAGTTCGGCGCACTCGCGTGCAAGGTCACCATCCAGCTGCGTGTAGCCGGCGACCATCGAGGTCAGCCCGTAGGCGATGGCGAGCATCACACCTGAGGCGGCGCCGCCGCCAGGGGAGCCTGTGGATTCGGCCAGCGCTTCGGTCCATTCGTCGATCGTGGACCGCCGAGCCGACACTGTCTCAGAGTTCTGCATGCTTCCAGTGTCTCCTTTCCCGGTCGCGCGGGTCCCGTGCTCGTCGAAGAAACGAACGACCGGGAAACTGAGCCAGGTGCCTTGCCCCAATCCGGGGCGAACCGGGGGTGAGCGGCTGCCTTAGCGATATGGTGACATTCGGCGGCAGCGAGGAGCTGGCCTGCCGAGGGGATAGACGCATGAAGGCCAACGACGCCGAGCGAGCTCTCATCGAGGGCGGCGACTCCGACGCCGCGCCCGAACACGAGGGCAACTTCACGCTGTCGTTGCCGTTCCAGAAGGCTGATTCCCGCGACACCGCGTCGGACGCCGAAACGGCACAACTGGCGACGCTTCTCCGTGATGACGGTAGAGAGGTCAGCGCTGAGATCGCCCTGCGTGAGCGCATCAGCCAGCCGATCCCGACCACGTTCCTGCCCGGCAACAAGCAGCGCAACACGCGAAGCA
>NZ_JAODMP010000019.1 GCF_025464835.1 Mycetocola sp.
GGACGCCAGCGGCTTCGTCGTCGCGGTTGTGGTCAAAGTCGTTCCCAGCGAGCTCTGGCCCCAGCCGATCGGCGCAAGGCCGGAGGACCAGCCGCTGGCGTTGTAGCCGGCCTTCTGCCATCCGCTCGTCGGGTCGCTCGTGTTGAACCAGTAGTTCCACGTCGAACCAGCAGCCTTCAGTGTTCCGTCCTGCGGATCGGTGGGCGGTGGTTCCGTCGGGGTCGATCCGGATGCAGCGAATGCCGAGGTGCTGGCAGACCAGTTACCGGCGGCGTCGACGGCGCGAACGAAGTATTGGGTGTTCGACGGTGCGGGCGGCAGTGTCACCGAAAGCGTGTTCGTTGCTGCAACGACCCGGTCATTGCGCAGGATCTGGTAGCCGACTCCGGCGCGGTTGTCGGTCGACCCCGACCAGCTCACCGTCACCTCGCCAGTTGACGAGGCCTTCGCGACAGGACTTGAAGGCCTCGTCGGAGCGGAGGCGTCGGTCTGGCCGAAGCGCACGAATCCGCCAGACCATTGCTTCACGAAGCCGGCTCGCGTCGACCCACTGAAGTCGCCACCTGACCACAGCTTGCCCGATGAATCCACGAACAACGCCCAGGCCCCCGCGCCGTTACGGACGTTCAGGATGGGGCTGAATTGGCGCTTGTACGCGCCGGTCTTGGTGTTCCAGGCGCCGACGGCGTTGATCTCGTCCATCGAGGTCCAACTCGTGCCGATGCTGGGCCAGGTTGACGGCCCAGAGTAGTTTGCGTGGAAGCAGTGGCAGCCACCGTAGATGGTGTCGCCGTCCGTCGCGAGAGCCTGGAAATCACCGCCGCGCAGAGTGACGTTCGTGCTCTGCAGACCGAAAGAGGTCCTGTCGTAGCTGTACAGCGTGTGTTGGGCGCCACCGAGCCATACTCGTTGACCGGCTTCCTTGACTGCTTGCTGGTAATTCGCCGTGGTGTTGTTGTACTGAGGTGTCCAGGCCAGCGGCTGTGCTGTCGTCGTATCGATCGCGGCCGCCTTCGGCGCCGCGACTCCGCGGGCAGTGGTGAAGTAGCCGGAGAAATACGTTCGGTCTCCTCGGTCGGACGCATCGACCGAAACCGAGGTCCCGTTCAGTTCGGGGTTCCAGGAATCCGGCGTGCCATCCGTCACCGAGAAGCGGGCAGCCGACCGCGTGTAAAGTTCGCTGGTCACGCGTCCGCCCGTCGAGTGGGTGAAGGAGCCTGAGGCGTAGAGCCAACCGTCCTGGACGTCGAGGCCTCGAACGCGCGTCACCTCGCCGGTGAGGTAATTGAGGAGCTTTCCTGTGAAGGCCTCGTCGATCGCCCCGGTTGTGGCGTTCAGCACGACGAGTCCTGTTCTCGGCGTCCCGTTCACCTGGGTGAAGTAACCCCCAGCAGCGATCCGGTTGTTGGGGAGCGTCGCGAGTGCCTTGATCTGGTTGTCGAAGGTCGGCCTAAAGGTCGAGATGAACTCGCCGGTATCCCGGTTGAAGGCCGCTAGGTACGACTGTGCTTGCTGGCTGCCACCCGACCACGTCTTCTGCACTCGCAGGAAGTTGCCGCCGACATACACGTTGCCGCCCGTCTCCGTGAAGGCCGAAACCTCGTTGCTGCCTTCAAGGTTGCTGCTGGGGCCGGCACCGAGCCCGGCAACGCCCCACACCGTCTGGAGAGCGAAGCTGTCTGCGACGGGCTCGAGAGTCTTGGCGGCGGTGCCTCCCGAGGGGATCGCTGAGTAGATGTCACCGCTGAGGAGCTTGGGCCTCAGGTAGGCCTGGGTGAATGGGCGTGCCCCGCCGCTGGAAGAGTCCTTCGACCACAGGTAACTATCCGCGGCGCTGCTCCCAACGACGCTCGAGCCGTAGCCGAATCCATTCATCCAGCCCTCGACGGATCCGGTCGTGGTGCGAACGCGGCCGTACGAGGAATCCGACCCGAAGCTCTCCGTTGTGCCGCCCGTACCGTTGACGTCGGCGATCGTGAAAGATCCGACGCGCTGCTGGCTCTCAAAGGCCCAGGTCCATCCAGCTCGAGGACTTGAGATCTTGAATGTCGCCTCCTGCCAGGAGCTGCCTGCGGTGTTGAGCGCCCGGCGGAGCCGGACTCCGTCGGTAAGGGAAGAAACGTTTGCACCGTTGAGAAGTCCCTCGATCGTCGTCGATGAGAGTTGGCGTGGCGAGAAGGCTGCTTGTCCGGTGATCGGATTGCGCACCTGCGCGGACGTACCGAACCCGAGGTTGGACTGGGACCAGCCCTCACGCCCGCGTCCGATGAGAACCCAGCCGCCACCGGACGTCACCTGGTCGCAGTAGTACTGGTCGGGCGCCCCTAGCGCTGGGGTCGCGAGCCAGTACAGGCCGCTGGGTGCCGACGGGTTGAGCTGCTTGATTTCCCAGCAGGATGCGGCTGCAGTCGCTTGAGTGAGGCCATCCGGGGTGGGGATGACGGGCTCAGCGGCGGCAGGCGAGGCCGGGTTCACGACCAGACCGGTCAGCACCATCGCCGCCAGGGCGGTGGCGACGGCCAGATGGCGAATCTTCTCACGGGCTGTGGTCGACACGATGTCTCCTCTGAGGGCTGGAAGTGTGAGGCGAACTCAACACGCGGGATCGTTGGGGAAGGAATGGGAGACGATGATCCATGAGCCATCGTCGTTCTGCTGGAGTACGTAGGTGTTGAGAGCGCGACGGGGCTGCGGGCCGCCCTGGATGGCTTCGCCGGCGCTGTCCTTCAAAACGACGTCTGAAGAGTCGATGCATGCCACGACCGAAAGGGTTGGGGGGGTCCCGTCCGGATCAGATGTCACAACCGTGAGCGACGCCACGGTGGGGGTCCCTTCGCGGGTCCAGCCGTTCGCGTCGAGCTCAAGCAGTTGAGCGGCTATCTCCGCGCGGACCGTCTCGCCGGCGAGTGACCCGAGTGCGGAGTCAAGGTTCGCCGTATCCGTCGGCAGTGCCGTGAACGCCTTGACGTAGGTCTCCACCACGTTGGTTGCGACCTCCGCCGGCGATTCACCGGGGCTCGCGGTTACGCGAGGGGAGGAAGCGGCGTTCGGCGTCACGGAAGAAGGGGGCGTCGACGAAGCGGATGTGGACGTATCCTGCCTCGAGGAAGCGGATGAGTTAAGCGCCTGCGCCCCGGCAATTTGTTCGGGTGCCGACGTCGCGCTGATCCAGGTGACGGAGGCAAGCCCGGCGGAAAGCGCCATAGCGACGGCTACGCCGGCGATTCGCCGGGAGCCGAACCTGCGAACCGACCCCGCGGTGCTCCCGTTTTCGGGTTCTTGAGAACTGGTCACCGGGATACTCCTCTCGCGTGTGGCCTCGTCACCGTGTGGCCTCAAAACCTCGCGGAGAGCCCGGCTCGTCCTGCGGCGCAGGAGCGGCCTGAATTCATGAGAGATCCTCGGCTTTGCCAGTTTACGGCTTCGGCGGCAATGGAAAAGGGGTGATGGGAGCAGCGATCCCCCCAGTTCGGGGAGTCAAGCCGCTGGTGGCCGCCGGGTTCGAGCCAGGAGGGACAACCGCGAAAGGCTCAGCCGCTCACGCGAGAACCGGCACCAGGCGGCGAAGGCGACAGTACCTATGAGAAGAGAAATCAGAAGGGCAAGCAGGGAAGGTCCGGCAACGATCCGCGCGAGAACCCCGGGGATTCCGAAACTGATCAACGGAACGATCAGTGCGTATGCGACAACGCGCAGATCGGCAGTGACGCCGACGAGTTTTCGTACTTCAATGCTCGCGAGGAACGCATCGACGAAGACGCTGATCGACCACGCAAGAGCAGCGCCAAGGATGCCTATGGCGGGCACGAGGAGAAGGTTGCCGGCAATGTTGATGGCCACAGCGACGAGCTTGTTGACGGCAGCCCACCCGCTGTGCCCGCTCATCAGCAGGACGGAGTGGATGTTACCGGCCATCAGGGTCGTCAGCGCCCCTAGGCACAGCACCACGAGCGCATCGGCACCCGCCTCGAACGATTCGCCGAGCCAGGAGAGCACGAGCGGCGAATAGATAGCCAGCATGATGTAGACCGGGCTGCTGAAGAGTACAAGCCATGTCGCCGCCGTCCGATACAGCGATTGGACGGTGTCGGACCGACCCTGGTGCAGCAGGGCGCTGAATGCGGGGGACACCACCACGCGGATTGCCGTGTCGATGATGATCCCGGCGGCCACGAGACGAACCGCACCCCCGTAGATGCCCGCTGCCGCGGAACCTGCGATCGCTCCGACGATGATCACATCGAGCCACATCAGCGACTGCTCAAGGATCGCGGAGATCGTTCGCGGTGCGGCGTAGCTGTTCAACGTTGTCAGCATCGGCCGGGATGCCCGCCAGCTCAGCCGTGCGTTTTCCCTGGGCTCTCTGCGCTTGACCTGGTATATGACCACGACGATCGCGACGATGAGCGCCGGCGCCAGGGGAATCGCCCAGGCGAGCATCACCATGGCCAATGTGCCGCCGGCGCCAGCAACCACAGCGGTGAGGATCGGACGTGCCGTCGGAAGGCCCACGCTGCCGACCGCCACGTAGGTTCTCAGGCCGCCGAGGCCGCGGGTGAGCGAAAGGGCAACCAGAAGCACCGACGCGACGGGCAGGAACCATGCGATCGCCTGGACAGCGTGAGCTACCTCACTGGTGTTCCCTCGAGTCCCGTCGGCGACGGCCGTCGCGCCGGCGTGGAGAGCGACGGCACCAACCAGCCCAGCGGCCGCCGCCGCGCCGAGAAGGTAAAGCGCCGTGCTCCGGAGGGCGGATGGGTCGCCTTGGGCTTGCCTCGGCATGATCCAGACGGCCGTGGAATCCATACCGAGTCGGGCGACGCTCAACGCAATGGTGAAAATACCGATTGCCTGAAGTACAACGCCGGAACCGGAATCGCCGAGCATGCGCGCAAGAATGACGGTGAAAGCGAACCCCATCACGGCGCTCACGCCTGAGCCGGTGAAAGTGAGCAGCCCGCCCCGCGCGAGCTTGCCTCGTTCGGCTTCCTCGTCGGAAGCGGTCGTCATGACCGTCGGGGAACCGACAGCGCTGAGAACCGCTGCCGCACAACCGCAGCGATGAAGATCGGATTGCCGACCAGATAGCGACGCGCGAGCCGGCGAGGCTCGATGATCATGCGCCACAACCACTCCAGCCCAGCCCGGATCATCCATTTGGGTGCGCGTCTGTTGCTTCCACTCAGCCAGTCGAAGAGCCCTCCGCAGGTGAGTATCGCCCGAGCGGAGACGTCATCGCGGTGATCGCGCACCCACTCTTGCTGAGCAGGATCACCGAGGCCGACAAACAGAATGTCCGTTCTGTGAGCGTTGATCGACCGAATGAGCGCCGGCCGATCTGCATCATCGATGTGGCCGTGGTGGGACTCGATCTTGAGGCCCGGGTTGCGCTTCCGCAGTCGCGCAGCGGCCTCAGCGGCGACCCCCGGTGCGCCTCCGAAGAAGAAGACATTTTTTCCTTCGGTTGCTGCGCGCGCGACTACCGGAACGACCAGGTCCGTGGTCGCCACGCGTTCCGGAATCGTGACGCCGAGTGCCTTCGCCGCCCAGACGATGGACTGGCCGTCGGCGTAGTTCAGGTCGGAGTTCGCGACGAGTGCCCGAAGATGTGGGTCACGCGCGACGAGATTGCAGACGTGGGCGTTGATGCCGATGGCGACGTGGCTGGATCCGCTGTCCGTCCATTCGAGGATCTCGTCCGTGAGGGCATCCATACTCACCGCGTCGACGATGACATCGAGAACCTTGACGCGGGTTCTGTTGGTGGTCACCGTTTACCTTTCGGCTCGAGCACGATGGAGCCGATGAGGGGTGCCCCGAGCTCTTCCGTCTCGGCCAGGATCACCGAGAGGGAATCGCTTCGGCTGGCGCCTGCTCGCGCCAGAATCAGGGAGTTATCGGCGAGACGGAGGCCCGCGAGCAAGCTCGAGTGGTGGGAGTCGGATTTCAACACGAGGATGTAATAGGTCCTGGCCGCTGGTGAGGCGATCGTGTGCCGCACGTGACGTGTGATCAAAAGGTCTGATTGTTCCGTATCGTCGACGTCGCCGGGCACGAAGACGGTCAAAGTCGGAACTCGACGGGATGCGTAGACCTCGCGGACGCCGTCCGCAACCTGCGCCCTGTGCAGCGAGAGCGATTCTCCCATTGCGGCGAGCTGATCATCGGTAAGGCTTGGGACGATCAGCTCGATGAGATGTTCAGCCTGTGCCGCAACGATGGCGAGGTTGATGGCCCCTGTCGCTATGTCGCTCAGCCCTGAGTCGTCGATGATCAGCAGGGAACGTGCGTCAGGGGCGGTTCCTGAGAAAATCCGTTCACGCGCGACCCGAAGTTGATCGGCGTCGTCGCCGTCCGCCGGGATCTTCGCCGCGTTCTCGTCGAGGACGGCCAGAACCGGAGCCCCCGTGAGGCGCGACACTTCCAGAGCCGACCGCAGGCGTCGATCCCTGCGATTGACCACGAACGCGGCCAGCACGCCAACGACACCGCCCGCGAGCAGACCGGTAGCCAGAACGGTTCGTCGCGTGGGGTTGGCGTATATCGGGTTCTCCCCGGCAGGGGTGAGTACCACACCACCGACGGTGTCGACGCTCTCGAGGGTGTTCTTCTGGGTCAGTAGGGCTTCGAGTTCCAGCGTGATCTGTTGCCGGTCGCTTTCTGCCTGTGCTGCTTCCACGCTGCCAGGAGGCGCGCTGGCGGTCGCCGCATTGGCTGTCCCCAGTTGCGCGCGCAACTCCTCGCGCCGGTCTGCCAGCCTGTCCAGGGTCGCCTGGATCCGCTCAGTGGCCTGCTCGCTGCGGTAGTCGAGGTAGGCTGCCGCTACCGCGTCTGCCCCGCGCACGGCCTCTTCTGCGTTCTCATCCGTGAAGCTCACCCGAACGACACTCGTGCCCGCGGTCGTCGCGACCTGCGCACGCTCGCGGATGTCGTTCGCCGAGATCTTGCCGCCGAGCGATTCTGCAGCCTTGCTCGCGACGACATATGAGCTCGCGATCTGAGCCTCGGTCGCATCGTCGAGAAGTCCTGAGGCCGAACGATCCGCGTTGAAGGGTTCGGTGGAGATCACGCTGATGTTGAGTTCCGTTGTGGCGGTGGTTGTCTCCGGGACCACGAGGAGGAACGCGATGGCGCAGGCCAGGCCGATCGCTGCCGCAGCGGCGATCACCCGCCATTGACGGCGAAGAACGAACGAATACTGCTCAATTCCGAGCGATGATGTTGAGTCATTTTGCGACAACAGGTGCCTCCAATTGACCGGGCAGGGGTCGGGACCTGCCTCGAGGGACGAAGAAACATTCGAGTAGAAGTGACCGTTCCTCACGTCCATCGGAACCTTATACTAGGCCTCCGACCGTACCGGTCGTCTTCCGGCACGCAAAGACCTAAGGGGCGACTATGACCGTTGTGGGATTACCCCAGTTCGGGAGCAGAACCAGGGCGCCGGCTGCCAGCGGCGAGACTGGTGCGGATCTCCCGCGGTGGCCTCTCGCCGCCATGTTCGTCCTTTTTCCGGTGTGGTGGGCGCTTGGCGTGGGCGAGATCGCATGGATTCCTCTAGCCGCCGTCATGGTGCTGTATATGGTGCGAACCGGGCGGTACCGGGTTCCTCGTGGATACGGTCTCTGGCTTCTGTTCCTGCTGCTCATGCTCCTTTCCGTCATAGGAATCGACGCACCGGACCGGTTCGTCGGTTTCGTCTACCGAGTCTTGTCCTACCTGACCGTGACGGTCGTCTTCATGTACGTATACAACGCCCGGAACACGCTCACCGTTCGTTACGTGCTTGGAGTGCTGACCGTGTTCTGGGTGTACGTGGTCGTTGGCGGGTATCTCGGGTTACTGTTCCCGCAGTTCTCCTTCACCACCCCCTTCGCGTATGTGGTGCCCGAGGCGTTGAAGGCCAACGAGATCATCGGCGAAATGACGGTTCGCCGTCTAACGTCGTACAACCCAGACAGTTGGGTTCCGGCCGAGCCCCGCCCCACCGCGCCATTCCTCTATGCGAACGGGTGGGGCAACGTCTACTCGATGCTGTTGCCCATCGTCGTCGCCTATGCGGGAATGCTGCGCGGTTGGCGGTTGGTGCTTCTGTTCATCGGAATCGCCGCATCGGTTGTTCCGGCGTACCTCACGCTGAATCGAGGCATGTTCGTCGGAATCGGTGTCGCCGTTCTCTATGCAGGCATCCGCCTCGCCATAGCGGGGCAGACGAGGGTGCTCCTCAGCGTTCTCGCCATCGCCGCCGTGCTGATCGCCGGCGGCGTAGCGCTCGACGTCGGGACCCGCGTGGAGGCGCGAATAGAGTCGAGCCCATCCACCGAGGACAGGTTCCAGCTGTACACCGAAACGATCGAACGAAGTCTGGAATCCCCGATGTTCGGTTACGGGGCCCCGCGCCCGTCGAGCGTCGCGGGCGCCCCGTCCGTCGGCACCCAGGGTCAGGTGTGGATGGTCATGTTCTCACACGGTTTCCCGGCGCTCGTAATGTTCCTGGGCTGGCTGCTGTGGAGCTTCGCGGTCACCATCCGCTCCAGGGAGCCTGCCGTCATTGCGCTCAACACAACGCTGCTCGTGATCCTGGTGGAAGTTTTCTACTATGGCGTTCTTCCCGACGGCCTCATCCTCAGCATGGCCGCCGCCGGCCTCGCCATGCGCGCTCAGACCCCCAGCTTGGGGGAAAGGTGAGCCATGCTCGCTTTGGGCTAGGCTTCCGATAACTTCCCGCCGCCAGCGTCGCTGTCCGGTGCGGGGGAGCGACAGGAGGTTCGGATGTCGGATACGGGCGTGAGCGTTGTCATTGCGACCCGCGGTCGGCCAACGCTCCTGCGTCGAGCCATCGCGTCGATTCTCGCTCAGACGACGAAAGTTCCACTCGAGATCATCGTTGTGTTCGACCAGGTGGAGCCTGACCCGCTGGCGGACGTCGACGTGGGCGATGGGCGGTTCCTTCTCGGAATCCGGAACGAACACAGCACCGGTCTGGCCGGCGGGCGTAATTCCGGCATAG
This sequence comes from Mycetocola sp., assembly GCF_025464835.1. GTDB lineage: Bacteria > Actinomycetota > Actinomycetes > Actinomycetales > Microbacteriaceae > Mycetocola_A. The sequence goes on from NZ_JAODMP010000019.1 coordinate 9,011, forward strand.
GACGTGCCCGCTTTGGGTTCGTTGCGTTCTGCGACGACGACGACGAGTGGAAGCCGGAGAAGATCGAGAGGCAGCTCGCTCTGGCTGCGGCCGTTCCTGACGCCGTCGTGATCGCGAGCGGAATCCGGATCGAAAGCCACGGCGGCAGCCACATCCGGCTGGCTCCCGAGACGACGACCCTGGGCGACCTGCTCGAGTCTCGGATCACTGAGCTGCATCCGTCCTCGTTTCTCATACGGCGCCATGACCTCGAGAGCCGGTTGGGCACCATCGACGAGAACATCCCAGGGTCGTACGGCGAGGACTACGATCTGCTGCTTCGGGCCGCAAAGCTGGGACCCGTCGTGGCGGTCCCGGAGCCGCTTGTGATCGTGCACTGGGACCGGGCTTCCTTCTTCTCCGAGAAGTGGGAAAGCATCGTGGGGGGTCTGTCATATCTTCTGGAGAAGCACCAGGAGTTCGACCGGACCAGCCGGGGTAAGGCACGGATCCAGGGGCAGGTGGCGTTCGCCTATGCCGCACTCGGTCAGGTGAAGGACGCGCGCCATTGGGCATCGGCCACCCTGCGGAACGATCGGCGGCAACTTCGCGGCTACGCCGCCTACGCCATCGCATCCCGGCTCCTGCCGGCGGGACTCATCGTCAACGCGATCAACAGCCGTGGGCGGGGGCTCTGAGAACCCATGCCCAGGTTGAGCGTCCTGATGACTGCCCGGGACAGCGAGGCGACGATCACGTCCGCGGTTCGTTCGACGTTGGCTGCCCTGCCCGACGACGCAGAAGTCGTCGTCCTCGACGACGGCAGCACGGATGGGACCCTTGCGGCGCTGCACAGGATCGCTGACCGCCGACTCGTGATCCGCTCGTCGCATCACGTTGGAGTGGCGAACGGCCTGAACCGGCTCCTCGAAACGACGGATAGCGAGTTCGTTGGGCGCATGGACGCCGACGACCGGTGTCTTCCTGGTCGATTCGGCCGTCAGGTGAAAGCAGTTCAGTCGGACTGCGATGCGGTCTTCACGACGGTTATCGACTGGTGGTCCGATCGACGCCGGATCGGATTCCTCCCACCCGTGGGAATCGCGGTCAGGGCGTTTCCCTATTACCTTCTGCTGACCAACCCGGTCTCTCATCCCACCCTGGTAGCAAGGCGGTCGGTCGTGGAAGGCGTCGGCGGCTATCGGGCCGTCCCCGCTGAGGACTACGACCTCTGGCTGCGTCTCGTGAACTCCGGTGCCAGGTTGCGACGGCTCGCGCTTCCCGGGGTTCTCTACCGTCGGCACATGACACAGGTGACAGCATCCGCTGCCTGGCGGCGACAGTCCTGGGCGGATGAGACCATCGGGTCGGCCTTCGGGGATCTCAGTCAGGCGCTTCTCGGCGAACGGTTCATGCGGCTGGTCACCCTCGCGTCGAGCGACCGGCTTCTCGCTGAGGAGAAGGACCGAATCCTCGCGGACTTCTCGGCTCGGTACATGAGTGCCATTGCGGTGTTGCCGGCCGCCGAAAGGCTCGTGCTCGCTCGGAAATGCCGGGCCCGAGCCGATTGGGTCCGCACTGTGCGGGACCTTCCGTCCGCAACCGCGCTGCCCTGACGGGCCATTCCTATCCGCTTCAACGTAATAAGCCCCCATCATGGAGAAGCTGGACGGGGGTTTCAGCGGCTCCGACCGGCACCGATCCGGTGGCCTTGCGATTTCCAGTGAGCCTGGTGGTGTTTTCGCTCAATATCCATGGGTGCGATCTCTGCTGATCAGGGATTCCCCCAAGTCGTCTCAGTTCGTTTTCGTTCCTTTTCGGGCCGTTGATGGCACATCGAAGGCACAGGTTTGCCCCGGACCCTTGGCGTGCTTTCACCTCACACTGGGGGGTTCTCGAGGGCGGTTTGGTTAGGCCGCGCATCGATAGGCTCGTCCAAGCTGGCTCGGTGCCCGCTGCAACAGAGTGGGGGAGCTGCATGGCTGGCGAGGACATCAACTACGAGACGAAGACGGTGCGGGCTATCCGTGGCTTGGAAGCGCGGACAGTAGCGAAGTGGGAGAAGGATGGCTGGGAGGTGGTCTCCCAAACGACCGGGAAGCTGCAAACCGAGATTGTGGTCCGCAGGCCCAAGCCGAAGTCGCGCGTGCTCCTCTACGCGATCGGCGGCGGGGCGCTCGCGATCGCACTCGCCACCGTTATCACCGTCGGAGTCATCAGCGAGAAGACCGCCCCCGCGGCTGGGATGGGAGCGACTCCCTCGGCCCGTGTCGGCGAAGAGTTCACGTCGGAGGCAGAACTGTCTGAGTCGGACGAACCCGCCGAATCGGCAGAACCTGAAGGCATCGTGATCACGGCGGAGAGCAATCCCGAGTTCGCGGCGCTGCTGGCGCTTGGTGATTACTGCGACCAGTCGATACCCGCATTCGCGGAGAAGTACCGCGGGCAATCGATCGCCTTTGATGGGAACGTTGGCACACTTAACAACCATGTCGGTTATACGACTCGATACGACATTCTGCTCGGAGCGGGCGACCACGGCGAGACCTCGCAATTCGGTCCGGCGTTTCAGTTCCGCGACGTGAACCTCGCTAGCGATCTGCACTATGTCGGCGATGTGCCTGACACGCTAGGGGTGTCTGACAACCTTCAGATCACCGCAGAAGTCGACGAGTATGAGCCCAGCTCGTGCTTGTTCCTCGTCGACCCGGTCGAAACATCCTTCCGGTAGGCGCGCAGCTCTTGATCCGGCGCTGGTTGCGATCGACCATCCTGTTCGACGCCGGCGCCAGCGCTCCAGATGTGCAGGCGAGCCTGGGTCACTCAAGCCTTCAGGTCACCGAGCGCTATTCGCGTGCCCGGGAGGGCGTCGCGCTTCGTGCAGGAGCAGCCCTCAACGACGCGCTGAAAAAAAGACGAGGGCGCCCTACCGGAAACGGAACAGCGGCGGACCCCTGCCTGCCTTAATGGCACAGCCTCGGCGAGGACCCGACGGAATCGACCGCTGAAACGAGAAAACCCTCGGTTGCCCGGCGCCAACTCCCGCTTAAATGAAGAAATCCCCGTAAGTAGAAGCCTTACGAGGATTTCAGTGGCTCCGACCGGCATCGATCCGGTGACCTTTCGATTTTCAGTGAGCCTGGGCGGTTTTCGGCACTGTATCTATGGTTGCGATATCGCGCTGATCAGGACTTCTTCGGAATGGTCGCAGTTGGTTTCAGTTACTTTTTGGGCCTTTAATGGCCCTTTAATGGCACAAGATTCGGTTCGTCAGCTCTCCTCGAGCGACTCTGGCCAACATGTTTGGCGAGTACCTCGCCGCGCAGCACGGGTTCGTGAAGGACCGCATGAGTGCGTCGCGCGAGGTCGATCGTCCGGCTACCGGCGCCCGGTGGGAACCTTCGACGCGAGCTTTCGTATATCGGGCGCTCGAGTGCGCGGAGGTCTAGATCGCCGGGGCCCGTTCTCGTAAGCGGATGGTCGCGCGACGCGGGAAATCTACGCGGTGA
>NZ_JAODMP010000027.1 GCF_025464835.1 Mycetocola sp.
CACAACGCCCTGCACGGACTCGTCGCCTGGCATGACTTCATCGCCCTCGACGAAGCCGACGACCGCGTCATGCTCGCCACCACGATCGAGGCCCAGACCGGGTACCCGTTCCGCCTCCAGGTCCGGGTCGAGTTCGTCCTCGACGCCGAAGGCCTTCACACCACCGTCGCCGCCCGCAACACCGGCACCGCGCCCGCACCGTTCGGCACCGGCCCGCACCCGTACCTCGTCGCCGGTGAAGGAACCGTCGACGACTGGACGTTCCTCCTCCCCGCCGAACAAGTGCTCACCGTCACCGAGGACCGGCTGATCCCGATTGGCAAAGCGGATGTCGCCACCGAGTCAGGCGGAACCTTCGACTTCCGCACACCTCGCGTGATCGGCGACACCTTCATCGACCACGCCTTCACCGGGCTGGTTCGGGATGAGAACCGTACCGCCGAGGTGCGCGTCACCGCGGCATCCGGAACCGGAGTTCGCATGCGCTGGGACTCTTCCTGCAAATGGGTGCAGGTGCACACAGCCGACCAGGAGGCCCCGAAGCCCAGCCGTATCGGACTCGCCGTCGAACCGATGACCTGCCCGCCCGATGCGTTCAACTCGGGTGAGGACCTGCTCGTGCTGCAGCCGGGCGGTGTCACCTTCGCCTCGTGGAGCATCGCGGCGCTGTAGTTCACGATTCACCAGGTCATCAGACCCCGGTCGAGCAGGATGAGGAGGAAGTAGCGGGCCAGAGGTTACCGAACGGCGCGGCAGGCGAGGTGCAGCGCCAGCCGTACTTCCGGGTCGCTCATGTCGACGCCCAGCAGCTCCTGAGCACGTTGGATGCGCGTTGCGACCGTGTTGCGGTGCAGACCGAGCGCTGTCGCCGTTGGCGCAATCGCCGACTCGTGGTCGAGGTAAGCAGACAGCGTCTTCAGCAGCTCGCCGCCGCCCGACTCGAGGGGCGCGAGGAGCGAACGAGCTGCGGGTACGAAAGTGTCGTTGCCCGTCCACGCGAGCAGCAACTGCTCAAGCCCAAGCCCGTCGACGCGGACGAACCAGCCCGTGTTCGACCGGTTCACAGCGATCCGAGCCGCGTCCGCTGCCTCGCTCAGCGATGTGGTGAGTCCAGCCGATCCGCTCGCGAGCGACCCCACGCCCGTCGCGACGTTGAACGAGCGCCGGGCGGCGACGTGCAGGTCCCGCAAAGACGCGACGTACAACTCGACCTGTGACGCGGCGGGAGGTTCCGAGAAGGTCAACCACCCGCTCACCCCCCGTCCGGTCGTCGTGGCGTGGGAGTCAACGGAGATGCGGCCGAGCTCTCCCATGACGAAGCGGAGCAGCTGAAGGGCGTCGACCCTGTTGCGACCGACGGTGCGGAACGCCAGGTGGTACCCGGTCGTCCGCCAGCCACGTTCGAGCATGCGGCGTTCGACCTCGGGGTTCGGCGTGCCGCGCAGGTCGACAAAATCGCGAAGCACCCCGGATGACACGGATGCGTCGCTCACCTCGGCAACCTCATCGATGAGGATGCGCGCGGCGACCGCGGGCATAGCCACCTCGGCGGCCACCGCGAGGGCGCTCACCTGCCGCTCGTCGAGCCCTGGGCCGAAGAAGGCGAGGCGGAGGCCCTCGCGGCTCGGGCTGTCGACCCGCACCGACGCTGCCGTGCCAGCCGGCATCCGGGTGAGGTCGACCCAGGGTGTGAAGTCGATCGCCGCGTGCACCTCGGGTGCGAGCTGCCCTCCGACCTCGAGCAGCACACCTTCAGCGTCGATCAGGGCAACACCGTGCCCGACGCTCGATGACAGATGGCGCAACAGGTCAGTGAGATCGTTGGCGTGGTACTCGATCGACTGGGCAACCTTGCGGACGTAGCCGAGAGTGAGCGCGTCCTGCGCTTCGACGAGTTGCCAGCACGCTTTCGCGAGCAGCATCGGCCGATCGGCGTGCAGGAGGGTGAGCCCGAGCCGGTCGGCGAGGGCACGCGTGCCGGTGCCGAAGTTGTCGCCGTGCGGGATCGCCAGGGCGCGAAAGCCGCGGTCGCGGGTGCGGCGAACCAGAGCATCCTGCTGCCACGGTCGCGTTGGCGGCAGTTCGGTGAGGATCGCCAGCCGACCACCCCCGTCGGCGGGCAGCGCGTCCTCGCTGATCTCGACGACGACGCCCGTCCACTCGACGTCGACGGGGCCGGCGACCGCACGCACGCCCCCGTTTTGCGGATGCGCGAGAAGCGCGCTCATGCGAAGGCTGTCCGTCATGCCGCGCCGTCCAATCCGTCCAACCCATACGCCGACGGCGTCACGTACCGCGTGCGGTGAGGGAAGCGCGACCACCAGGCTGGCCCATCGAGCTGGATCACGGCGACATGCCGCGCCCTCGACAAGTCGGTCACCTCGAGGATGTCACGCGAGATGGCGTCGAGGACGACGATCAGATCGGGCGCGGCTGCTTCGAGGCGCCCGTCGGTCATGAAGGCGAGGTTCTCCGAGCGCGCCACCAGCCTGTGCACCTCCCCGGCGCTTCCGGTGATGCCGAACGCGGTCACGTGCTGGTCGACGGCATCCGGATCGATCGCGGTGATCCTGCCCTCGGCGAGAAGCCGCCCTCCAAGGGCAGCTGCGAGTCCGTCGAGCGGCCCGGAGCGGGCCTCGAGGTAGGCGGTGCCGATGCTCAGGGCGCGGGCGGTGTTGCCGACGATCGCGTGCTCCCGCAGATCCCCCACGGTGAAGCCGGCGAAGACCAAGCCGCCGGCACCGCCCGCCTGGATCGTCGACGCCCGGACGACGCGCTCGATGTCGAGGGCGCGATCGGTTTGCACGAGTGCCACCCCGCCGGCTCCCGTGTCACAGGCCACGACGATGCCCGGCACACCGTCGACGAGCAGCGACATCTGATCAAGTCCAGGAACCGCGCGTCCGGTGAGATCGGCGTCGACGATTCTCCGGTGGCCGGCGAGGGTGAACGGGGCGAGACCGTTGAGGCCACCTCCTTCGAGCGAGCACACCACCGGCACGTGGTGACCGAGCCAACGCTCCGCCGCCGCGATGAGCGGCGCAAATGGTGCTAACCCGGGCAGCCGCTCCGTGAGCAGCATGGTCGAACCCACGAACGCGGCGCCGAGGCACGGCGTCGAGGGGTCGAGCTCCTCGACGTCGTGAACAGTCATCGGCCAGTTCGGCGAACTCCGCAGCACGAGTTCGAGCATCGTCGTAGCCCCGCCGCCGCCGGAGCCGAGCAGCTCGAACCCGGTTGCGAGCGCGGGCAGGCCGGCGAGCTCGAGGATGGTGGGCATGGTCCCAGCTTAAGCGTGGGCCCCCTCGGCGACGCCGACCCCGCGAGCGGTCGCGGCGAAGTCGAGCGCGGCCTCCGCGGCAGCGGTTTCGCCCTCCACCGGCATGAACGGCTCGGTCAAGCCGAACGCCGTCGGTCCGAACGCCTGCAGGGCCGCCGGGGTGCGCATCATCGCCGGCGTCGAGATGCCGAGCACGCGCACCCGCTGGCCGTACCGGAGCCCTTCCGTGGTGATCGGCTCCGCGGTTTCGTGGTCGAGCACGCAGATGAGATCCGGCACGATCGCGACCACGTCACCGTTGTGATGAGCGATGAGGTTCTCGTTCTGGAAGGCGATCTCGAACCGGTCATTGCTCGATGGGTCGAGCGGCAGAATGACGGCGCGCCCCTTGGCGAAGCCGTCGGTCGTGCGGCGCTCGACATCCGCCACCTTGCCGACGAACAGCTCGCGGACGTGCGAGTACAGGGTGCTCGACAGGGTCTCCGCGATGGCCTCGAATGGCGAACTGTGTGCTTCACGGGCGAGGCGGATGGCGCGCCCGAGGGCGAGCGCCATCGAGATGGTGCGCGGAACAGCGGTGCGTTTCACATCGGCTCCGCTCATTGCGTACTCGGCGATGTGGCCAACGCCGCCGAGACGGATGGTGATGCCGCGCGCCAGCCATTCCATCTGCCGGTCGTCGTCGCCGGTGTCGATGATCACGCGCTCTCCGCGTTCTCCGGCGAGGGCGAGAGGGGATCCGTGCACTCCGTAGACCGCAAACGTCTCCATCGAGAGTTCCGGGAAGGCGCGGCCCATGCCGTCGGCATCCACGACGGGCAGTCCCGTTTCAGCGGCAACCAGGAGCGGGATCATCGAGTTGATGCCTCCGCACTCGATCGGCATAGTGGCGTCGGCCTTGCGATCCAGGTGGTCCTCGAGCGTGCGCAGGGCCAGGGTCGCTTCGAAACCGGCCGGGATCTTCTCGATCATCACCGTGGGCGCGCCCATCTGGGCGGTGGGGATGACGAAGAGATCGTCGTCGAGGTCGTCCGGGTCGAGTATGGTGATCGACCCAGTGCCGAGCACCTGCTCGACGAGCATCTTGCCGATGTATGGGTCGCCGCCACCGCCGGTGCCCAGCAGGGTGGCGCCGCGGGCAAGGTCGGATAGATCGGCGGCTGTCAGTTTCCAGCTCATGCTGCAGCATCCCCGGAGGGCTCGGGAGCATCGACGCTGCCGTCGAAGCGGTGGGACGGGGTGTCGTAGCCGAAGTACGCCGGGCCGACCATGGCGAGCGCCTGCGCGCTGTGCCAGCGTTCGTCGCTCGGTGCCGCGATGACCCGCACCCGCTGGCCGTAGCGCAGCCCCTCGGTGGTGATGGGCTCGCCGGAGTCGTGCTCCAGCACGATGATCAGGTCCGGCGTGGTCACAACGGGGATGCCGTCCACTTCTGCGATGAGGTGCTCGTTCTGGAACGAGAGTTCGAGGGTTGTGTCGGCGCCCTCGACCCGGGCCCGGCCGCGGGCGAAGCCTGTCGTCGTCGCGCGCTGCACATCGACGACTTTGCCCGCGAAGAATTCGCGACCGCCGAGCACGCGCACCGTCGCGGCAACGGGGTCGGTTTTGGCTTCGCGCCCGGCGGCGATGCCCTCGCCGATCTCACTGCACAGGGATAGCGAGTCGGCGACGAGTGACTCCCGCGCCTGCGACCCAGACATAGCGAAACCGGAGATCATGACCGAGCAGCCCATCTCCACGCAGGCGACTCGGGCAATTCGTTCGGTCCAGCTGTTGTCGATGGTGTTCAGGACGCCGACGTTGCCCTTTTCGTCGCTGAAAGCGAGGGGGGACGCATTGATGCCGTACAGGGTCGGCAAGACCATCTGCAGCTCCGGGAAGGCGCGCCCCATGCCGTCGCCGTCGATGAGCGGGAGCCCGAGAGCGGCCGCCGCAGCGATCGGGATGGTCGAGTTGACGCCTCCGACCTCGGCGCAGGCGATGTGCGTGACAGCACGGCCCAGCGAGGCGCCGAGCGCGTGGACGGGAGCGACGACTTCGTCAAGGCTGGGAAGCTTCTCGACCATGACTGTCGGCGCACCCATCATTGCCACCGTCAGCACGACGGCATCGTCTGGCACGTCCCGGAGCGGGACCACCGTCACGTCGCCGTGCATCCGGAGCGCCTGTGCGGCCAGCAGGCCACCGATGTACGGGTCGCCGCCTCCGCCGGTTCCGAGCACCGCGGCGCCACGGGCGAGTCCGGGAATGAGGTCGGCGGTGATTGTCCAGCTCATCGCACAACCGCCATGTCGAGGTCGCCGACGGCCTTCACCCGGATGCGCGTCGCGTTGCCGGGCAGGTACGGGATCGGGATCTCATCGAAGTCGACGATGCTCACCGAGCCGGGGGAGGCCCCTGCGGCGATCGCCTTGTCGACGGCTTCGGCGCGCACCTCAGCGATCGCTGCTTCCCGGCGGCCGGGCTCGATCGCGTACACCTTGTCGATCTCGCCACCCACCTGTGCGATGGATGCGCCGATCGCGTTCGCGACCGCGAAGTTCTCGGGGCGGTGCACGGAACCGAAGAGCGGTAGCTCATCGGAGAGGAGAATCGAGCCGCCGCCGACGGCGACCACCGGAATCGGCTCAGGAGAGGTGCGCATCCGGTCGACCGCTTCAGCGACCCGGTCGGCGATGCGGGAGAGAACCCGCTCGACGAACTCCGGGTCGAGGTGGGCCACCTTCGAGGCGTCGCCGATGTCGGCGCGTCCGGCCGCGACGGCGACGTCCGTGGCGGTGAGGGTGGATCCCCCGAAGACGAGCGCCTCCGTCATAAGACGGTAGCCGACCGACTCAGGGCCGACCTCCGCGGTCTCCAGATTCACGATGCTCCCGCCGCCGATCCCGATCGACAGTACGTCAGGCATCCTGAAGTTGGTGCGAATGCCGGCGACTTTGACCTCGTTCGACGTTTCGCGCGGAAAGCCGTTGATGAGCAGGCCGACATCGGATGTCGTGCCGCCGATGTCGACGACGGCGCAGGTGTCGAGACCGCTTGTCATGGCGGCGCCACGCATCGAGTTCGTCGGCCCCGACGCGAAGGTCGCGACGGGGTAGAGGCGAACGTATTCCTCGTCCATGAGCGTGCCGTCGTTCTGGCTCAGGAAAATGGGCGCTTCAATGCCCTGCTTGCGCACCGCCGCGGTGAGTCCGTCAACGATCTCCGACGCCAGCTCACGCAGCGCCGCATTGATGATCGTGGCGTTCTCCCGCTCGAGGAGTCCGATCCGGCCGATCTCGTGGGAGAGCGAGATGGCCACGTCCGGTCCGAGCTCTTCGGCGACGATACGCGCCGCTTCGACCTCCAGGTCGTGGTTGACCGGGCTGAATACAGACGAGATAGCGACCGAACGGATGCCATGCGCCCGCATGTCGGCGGCGTGCGCCCGCAGTTCCTCTGGGTCGAGCGGTGAGATCGGGCGGCCGTCGAACTCGTAGCCGCCGTGCGCGAGGTAACTTCTCGCACTGATCGCTTCGACGAGTTCGGCGGGCCAGTCCACCAGCGGTGGGAGCGCCTGCGTTGCCGGCAGGCCGAGCCGGAGCGCGGCGGTCGGCGCAAGTCGCTTGGCCTGCACGAGCGCGTTGATGAAGTGCGTCGTGCCGATCATGACGGCGGTGATCTCACTGCCGTCGAAGTGGTGGCCGGCGCGCAGGTCGCCGATCGCCTGAACGATGCCGGTCGTGACATCCGGGGTTGTTGCGTGCTTGACAGCCGCGAGGGTGCGGGTGTCGTCCATGAGAACTGCGTCGGTGTTGGTTCCGCCGACGTCGATGCCGATGTGCATAGTGGTGGTATTCGCTTTCGGTTGGTGCAGAAATTCAGATGACGATGGTGTCAGCCGTGCGGGAATCGGCCGTGACGTCATCCGGCTGAGCGGTTTTGGCGGTGCCCAGGCCGCGGACCAGGCCGAGCTTGCCTGCGATCACGTACAGCACCATGGAGAGAATCAGAGAGAGCACCGGCGGGATGCCCCAGGTGATGACATAACCGGTGACCGCGGAGACAGCCCAGATCACGATGGTCACGGGGACGATGCGTGGGGCGGTCGCGGGCAGCCGGCCGCTCGCACGGGTGGTGTCGAGTTCTGACCGCCAGCGCTTCACGATGAAGTACTCGGCGACCATGATGCCGGCGATCGGCGGGAATGCCACGCCCAGGATGATCAGGAAGTCGGCGAACTGGCCCAGGATGCCGGCCGCGGCGAGCACGGAGCCGACGACGCCCAGGACGATCGTGGTGGTTACCCGGTGGAGGTTCTTGCCGAACGCGGTCGAGATGAAGTTGACGAGGCCGAGTGTGGACGAGTACAGATTCCAGTCGTTGATCTTGAGCGTGCCGGTGATAACGATGATGAGTCCGACGAAGCCGACCGAGGAGGTGACGATAGCGACGATGTTCCCGGATGCCGCAGCGTGAGCGAGGAGAACACCGGCGAGGCCGATGACGAACTCGCCCAGGGATACGCCGACCACCGTCTGCTTGATCACGTCGGCCCGCGAGCGGTTGAACCGGGTCATATCGGCGGTGATGATGGCACCGACGATCAGACCTCCCGCCACGATGCCGGTTCCCTGCCACACGCTCATCGTCGGGCCGGGGGCCGGGCCGGTGAGGAGTTCGCCGATGTCATGGTTGCTGAGCTCGCTGATGATGGACCAGCCGACAAGGACGAGGAAGAGCGGCACGGTGATGTTCGCGAGCCACTGCATTCCCTTGAAGCCGACGGCGACGATCGCCGTCACGGCGAGGCCGAAGAGCAGGCTCCAGGCCCAGGCGGGCATGACGCCGGGCATGAGGGCGTCCAGCGATTGCGCTGAAATCGCACTCTGGATACCGAACCAGCCGATGAGGCTGATGCCGATCGCAAGTCCGACGAGGGAGGCGCCGATCTCACCGAAGCCGGTCCAGCGCGCGAGAAGAGCGGTGTTCAACCCTTCTTTCTGCCCGATGATGCCGACGATGCACATGATCACTTCGAGGATGATGGAGCCCAGCAGGAGCGCGAGGAAGGCCTCACCGAAAGTCATGCTGTAGCCAAGGGTGGCTCCCAGAAGGAATTGGGAGAGAGCCGACACCTGGCCGAACCGTTGAACTGCGATGCCGAACCAGGGTTTCTGCGCGTCGGGACGAACTCGGCTGAGAGCAAAGTCGTCTGCGTGTGCCATACGAGCCAAGGGGATCTCCAAAAGCGAGGGGGCGGTGAGGGGTTTCAGTCACCATACGGCGAGAGAAACCTGAGTGAAATGTGCATAGTGCAGCAATCGAGAGTTAAATTCAGCACACTGCACAGGCCGCTGAAGGCCGGGGATCCGGTGGATTCCCGTAGGGCGTCGAGAATATGTTCCCGACGACCACCATTCGAGTCGGAGAACGTCGGGCTACTACGCTCACAGCGCACTCGATGGGCCCCGTCGGGGAGCCGTTGTAGCCTTGAGCTCCGAGCGGCGTACGACTGCGCCGCTTGCCCGTAACACTTCCGGAGGTTCCCCATGCCCACCACCGTGCCCGCCCTCGTCGCAGCATCCGCCGGAGCATCCTTCGAGCGCTCCACCATCGAACGCCGCGACGTCGGCCCGAACGACGTTCAGATCGACATCGCCTTCGCCGGCATCTGCCACTCCGACATCCACCAGGCCCGCGCCGAGTGGGGTGCAGGCATCTTCCCGATGGTTCCCGGCCACGAAATCGCCGGTATCGTCAGCGCCGTGGGCACGGATGTCACGAAGCACCGGGTCGGCGATCGGGTCGGCATCGGATGCTTCGTCGACTCCTGCCGTGAGTGCGAGAACTGCCTCGCCGGCGAGGAGCAGTTCTGCCTCAAGGGCAACGTCGCCACCTACAACGGTCGCGAGTACACCGGTGAGGAGACCTACGGCGGATACAGCACCTCGATCGTCGCGAACGAGAACTACGTGCTCAGCATCCCGGAGGGCATCGATCTCGACGTCGCCGCCCCGCTGCTCTGCGCAGGCATCACCACCTATTCGCCGCTCAAGCACTGGGGTGCAGGCCCGGGCAAGAAGGTCGCCATCGTCGGCATGGGCGGCCTCGGCCACATGGGCGTGAAGATCGCAGCAGCGCTCGGCGCCGAGGTGACGGTGCTCAGCCAGACCCTGTCGAAGGAAGAGGACGGACGCCGCCTCGGCGCCACCGACTACTTCGCCACGAGCGACCCAGAGACGTTCACGACGAACCGCAAGCGCTTCGACCTGATTCTGAACACGGTGTCGGCGGACCTCCCGATCGACAAGTACCTGTCGATGCTCACCCTCAACGGCTCGATGGTCTTCGTCGGCCTTCCCGAGAAGACGCAGGAGTTCAGCGTTTTCTCCCTCGTCGGCGGACGCCGCAGCCTTTCCGGCTCCAACATCGGCGGCATCCGTGAGACGCAGGAGATGCTCGACTTCTGTGCCGAGCACGGTCTCGGCGCCGACATCGAGGTCATCGGTGCCGATCAGGTCAACGAAGCGTACGAGCGCGTCATCAAGAGCGACGTGCGCTACCGGTTCGTCATCGACACGGCGACGATCCCGGCGGCTTCGTAGGGTCCAGCGGCGAAGCCGCGGACCGCTCTTCTGCAACTTCGGAGATTGTTGGCAAGCGCGGTGCTTTTGGGACGGTTTGTGCGCGATCCCGCCGAGATCTCCGAAGTTGCGCACGGCGGGATCGGGCGGGCCTCGCGGTGTGCTTGCTAGCGTGGAGCCATGCCTGAGCCCACTCGCCTGATCAACGATGACCACGGCCTGCTCGCCGGCGAGCTCGAGAAGCTCTGGACCGGCGGCGAGTGGCTCGAGGGGCCAGTCTGGGTGCCCGGAACTCGGTCGGTGCGGTTCAGTGACATCCCGAACAACCGCATCCTCGAGTTCGACCGCGCGACCGGCGACACGCACGTGTACCGCGACGACGTCGAGTACACCAACGGCCGCACCCTCGACCTTGACGGGCGCGTCGTGCAGTGCAGCCACGGCCGCCGGGCGATCGAACGCGAGGTCGACGGAGCGGTCGAGGTGCTCGTCGAGCGGTGGGAAGGCGGACGCCTCAACTCGCCGAACGACGTCATCGTGGCATCCGATGGGGCGATCTGGTTCACCGACCCGCCCTACGGAATCCAGGAGAGCGGGCGAGAGGGGCACCCGGGCGTCGAGGAATACGGCGGATGCTTCGTCTTCCGTCTCGATCCGGCCAGCGGAATCGCGAGCCCGGTGATCACCGACCTGGCCCACCCGAACGGCCTCGCATTCTCGCCAGACGAGCAACTGCTGTACGTCACCGATACCGGACTGGAGGGCGACGCCGGGCACATCCGCGTCTACCAGTCCGGCACGGGGGAGGGGCGCGCGTTCGCCACCCCGCCCGGCACCGCCGACGGGCTCCGCATCGACGCGGCCGGCCGAGTGTGGACGTCAGCGGGGGAGGCCGTGCAGGTCTTCAGCCCGGACGGCGAACTGCTGCTCGACCTCCCGGTTCCAGAGGTGGTGTCGAACCTGTGCTTCGGCGGACCCGACGGTACCGAGCTCTATCTGACGGCGTCGTCGAGCCTGTACCGGGTCGGGACGACCACGACGGCTGCGGTCCGACCCGCGCGCTGAGCACGGCGTCCTGCCCGTACTGCAGTTGCAGCCCTCGACGGAAACTGCAGCATGAGCGCGGGACCGAGCGACGCAGAGCCGCGCCCGCTACTGCCGCACCGCCGCCGACACTCGCAGCCGCCAGCTGACCAGCGCGAGGTCGAGAGCCGTCCGGCGCTCGCGGTTGTCGAGGTCGAGCCCGCCGAGCAGCCGGCTGATCCGCTCGAGCCGCCCGTAGAGGGTCTGACGGCGGATGCCGAGGGCTTCCGCCGTCCGTGTCTTCGACAGCCCGGCCGCCAGGTACGCGTCGAGCGTCATCACGAGACCGGCCCCGGTGCGGGCGTCATGCGTGAGCAGCACCCCGAGCTGGTCGTTGACGAAGCGCTCCAACGCCTCATCGTCGACCAGGGACGCGAGCAACTGGTACAGCGCGAAGTCCGCGGCGACCACCACGCGCGCCGCCGGGGTCAGCCGCATCGCGAGCCGCGCCGTCTCCCGTGCGCTCGGGAACGCACTGACCAGCGCCGGCACGTCGTCGACCGCATGCCCGGCGCTCACGAGGACGCTGCCGCCGGTCGTCGACCGCAGCTCGGCCTCGACCTCATCGGCGAACCGGGCCACAGCCGTCCGCAACTCACGCGGCGCGACCACGGCCGCAACCAGAACGTCACCGTCGTGCTCGGCGGTGATCGACCCGGCGAACACCCGCCTTGCAGCCCCCCGTGCGGCGATGAGCACCGTGTTCGCCGCTGCGGTCGCGGTCCGCGGCCGCACGCACAACGCCAGCACTTTCTGCCCCGGCCGCACCGCCATCCCGGTTCCGAGCGCGCGACTGGTCAGCTCCGCCGTCGAGCCGTACCGCCCGGTCACGAGGTCGCGCAGCAGTTCGGCGCCGGCCTGGTTCCGACTCACCGGGGTCGCCCCCGACCGGGCCACCTCGGCGGCGAGCACCTGGGCCGCACTTGTCGCGATCGTGCGCAGACGGCCGGTCGCCGGAGCGTCGAGCACCAGCTCACCCCAGACGACACCACCGGCCACGACCGGCGCGCGAACCGAAGCGACAGCATCCGACCCATCCAGGGCGATCCCTGCAGCCAGTTCACCGTCCGCCGTGTACAGCGCGACGGGGCATCCGGCCTGCTCGCCGACGATCCCGGTCAGTCCGACGAGTCCCGCCCGCTCACCGAGCGCGTGCAGCATCCGCTCGGTCACCGACGCCGACAGCCTGAGGTCGTCGAGATCGGAACCGAGCAGCAGCGCGTGCGCGACCTGGGTGACCTCGATGAACGGAACCACCCCGTGCAGCAGAACGAGCGGCAGCCCCACGCGGCGGGCCTCCTCGACGAGGTCGTCCGGCGCCACCGGGAAGGTGCGGCCGAGTTCCAGCAGCAGAGCAGCGATCCCGACCCGGGCAAGGTCGGCGATGTACGCCCGCCGCACGTCCGGGCTCAGCGCCACCAGGCCGAGCCCGGTGGTCAGCAGCACCTCGCCGCCCTGCAGCAACGAGGAGATCTCGTAGATCTCACTCGAGTGAACCCAGCGCACCACCCGTCTGTCGAGCTGTTCACCGCTGACGACCTCGGGCCGCGCGTGGGCGAGAACGGGCAGAGCGAGCAGGGCGGACACGGTCAACGGCATGACGAAACCCTCCCAGCCGGGCGAGCACAGTGTCAAGAGTTAACGCAAGAGAAATGACACTGTGTCTCTGACGAGAGCGGATGCCGCGAGCCTATTCTCAAAGGACGGCACGCCGCGCGTTCACCCGGTCGTCCCGCACCAGCCCGAAAATGCACCAGCCCGAAACAGCCACACAGCAGCACCACCCGAGAGAAGGCTCCTCATGCTCCGACGCTCCTCCCGCAGCCCCCACAGATTCCTCGCCGCGCTCGGCGTGGCATCCGCTGCAGCACTCGTCCTCGCCGGCTGCGGCGGCACCACCGGTGACGAAGGAGCCGACGACGCGACGAGCAAACCCGGCGCCAGCGATGTGCCCTCGGTCTTCGGCGCCTTCGCCACCCCGCTCGAAGAGCCGTGGGACGGCGCGATCCACGCAGCGCTGGAATCCGCCGAGGAAGACGGGCTGATCGCCTACGACCACACGGACAATCTGCACACCGCCGACGAGATGGAACGAGCGCTCCGCGACATCGCCACCAACCAGAAGCCCGACATCATCATCGGTGACGCCTTCGCCGCCGAAGACGCCGTGCGCGCCGTCGCCACCGAGTTCCCCGACATCGCGTTCGCGTTCGGGTCGGGCGGCGAGGAGCAGGCGCCGAACTTCAGCGTCTTCGACAACTGGATGCAGGACCCGGCCTACCTCGCCGGCATGCTCGCCGGCGGCCTCACCGAGTCGGGCACCATCGGCGTGGTCGGCGCCATGCCGATCCCCGAGGTCAACCGGATCGTCAACGGCTTCATCGCCGGTGTCGAGGAGACCAACCCGTCCGCGACCGTGACCGTCTCGTTCATCAACTCGTTCTTCGACCCGGCCACCGCGAAGCAGGCCGCTGAAGCCGCGATCGCCGGGGGAGCCGACGTTCTGTTCGCCGAACGTGACGGCGTCATCGCCGCAGCCCAGGAGAACAACCTGCCGGTCTTCGGGATGATGGTCGACCAGCAGGACCAGGCCCCTGAGCACGTCGTCTCATCGCTGCTCTGGAACATGCGCCCCACGGTCGACGCGATCGTCGAAGCGGTCGTCGCCGGCACCTTCGAGGCGTCGAACCTCGCCGAGTACTCGTTCATGGTCAACGACGGCAGCTCGCTCGCCCCGATCAACACCGGAACGGCGTTCGAGATCCCCGCCGACCTGATCGAGAAGGTCGAGGCCAAGCAGGCCGAGATCCGCGACGGCAGCTTCGAGACCCCGGTCGACGAAGAAGCCCCCGCCGGTTCGACCACGATCGGCGAGTAAGCGCTCCGTGAACTCCAGCACCACAGGGGCGGCGTCGACCGGCGTCGCCCCGCACCCCACCCCGCTCGCCGAACTCGTCGACATCACCAAGACCTTCGGCGCGGTCGTCGCCAACGATTCGATCTCGCTGACCGTGCTGCCCGGCGAGGTCCACGCCCTCCTCGGTGAGAACGGCGCCGGCAAGTCGACATTGACGCGCATTCTCTATGGGCTCAGCCAGCCGGACAGCGGCGAGATCCGCATCGACGGCACGACCACCAGGATCGACTCGCCGGCGGATGCCATGGCCTCCGGTATCGGCATGGTCACCCAGGAGTTCTCCCTCGTCGACACGATGACGGTCACCGAGAACCTCATGCTCGCCGGCGTCGGGATCGGGCGGATCTCCCGCGCGGACGCCCGCGGCCGCGTGCTGGCTGCCGCCTCCCGGGTCGGCGTCACCATCGACCCGGATGCCATCGTCGAAACCCTGTCGGTCGGCGAACGTCAGCGGGTGGAGATCGTCAAGGCCCTCTTCCACGACTGCCGGGTGCTCATCCTCGACGAACCCACCGCGGTGCTCGTGCCGCAGGACGTCGAGCTGCTGTTCGAGTCCATCGAACGGCTCACCGCCGATGGCCTCGGCGTCATCTTCATCTCCCACAAACTGCACGAGGTCACCCGTATCGCCGACCGGGTGAGCATCCTCCGCCGCGGCAAGATCGTCGCCTCCCGGCCGGTGTCGGGCCTCGCGCCCCGCGACATCGCCGCCCTCATGGTCGGCGCGGCCGCGCTCGTCGACGAAGAGTCCCAGGCCCTCGCCACGAGCATCGGGCTCGAGCTCCAGGACACACACACGACACCTCCGGACCCGGATGCCGCGCCTGCTGCTCTCCCGGATGCCGCCCTGACGGCATCCGCCCTCCAGCCGTCGGCCGAGCCGGCCCTCGCCCTCCGCGGGATCAGTCTCGGCACGTCGACGTCGACGGTGCTCGACAACATCTCGCTGAGCGTCGGCTCCGGTGAGATCGTCGGCATCGCCGGGGTGTCCGGCAACGGTCAGACCGAACTTGTCTCGGTGCTCTGCGGAACCCTGGCGGCGACCGGTGGCACCGTCAGGGTGGCCGGCGCCGACATCTCCCATCTCGACCCGGCCGGGCGGATCCGCGCCGGCCTCGGACGGCTCACCGAGGACCGCAAGGGCAGCGTCATCCCAACGCTCACCGTCGCCCAGAATCTCGTGCTCGAGGACCTCGACGGCTTCCGCCGCGGGCCATTCCTCGACCGGCGCGCCATCCGCGACCACGTGGCCGGGCTCATCGACCGCTTCGACATCCGCGCGCAGCCAGGCGACCCGATCCGGTCGCTGTCCGGCGGCAACATGCAGAAGGTTCTCCTTGCGCGGGCTATCTCCCGCAACCCGCGCGTCCTCGTCGCCTCCCAGCCCACACGCGGACTCGACATCGGCGCCTGCGACTATGTCTACTCACAGTTGCGCACGCTCCGCGACGCGGGCGCCGGCGTGCTGCTCATCTCTGAGGATCTGGATGAACTCCTCGGCCTGTGCGACCGCATCGCCGTCATCTTCTCCGGCCGGATTCTCGGCGAGTTGCCCGCCGGTGAGGCCACCCACGAATCGCTCGGCCTGCTGATGACCGGACAGCGCTCGGAGGATGCCGCATGAGAGTCCTCCTTCGTGCCCGCGAATCCCGCTGGCTTGCCCCTGCTGCCGTCGCGATCGCCGTGCTGGTGACGCTGCTGCTCACCGCCGGTCCGATCCGCCTCGCCGGCGCGAACCCGGTCGCCGCGTACCAGCGCTACCTCGTCACACCGCTGACGACGATCGGCGGCCTCAACGAAGTGCTCCTGGCATCCACGCCGCTGATCTTCACCGGTCTCGCCGTAGCCATCGCGTTCCGCGTCGGCTACTACAACATCGGCGCCGAGGGCCAATTCCTGGCCGGGGCGGCCGCCGCGACCGTACCCGGGCTGTACCTCGCTGACGCCCCAGCGGCCGTCGCCCTGCCCCTCGCGCTCGGCGCCGGAGCTATCGGCGGCACGGCGTGGGGGTTCGTCCCGGCCTGGCTGAAACGTCACGCCCACATCGACGAAGTCGTCACGACGCTGCTGCTCAACCCGGTCGCGCTGTTGATGGTCCAGGGTCTCCTCAACGGGCCCTGGCGCAACTCCGAGAGTGGTTTTCCCGACAGTGACCGGTACGGAGCCGGCTACACGCTGCCGGCCATCGTCGAGGGCACGCGGACGCACTGGGGATTCCTCATCGCACTCGTGCTCGTCGCCATCACCTTCGTCGTGATGTCCTTCACGCCGCTCGGTCTCCGGCTCAAAGCGGCCGGCCAGGCTCCGGCGGCGGCGCGATTCTCCGGCATCCCGGTGTCACGCCTGCAATGGCGCTGCGCCCTGGTCTCCGGTGGAGTCGCCGGGCTCGGCGGCGCGGTGCAGGTGCTCGGCGTTCAGCACCAGCTCACCGGAGGGATTTCCAGCGGGTACGGCTACACCGGTGTCGTCATCGCCGCGCTCGGCGGGCTGACCGCCGGTGGCGTGCTCCTCGTCGCGCTGCTGCTCGGCACCATGACCGTCGGCGCACAGAACGCGTCGATCACCCTGCAGCTGCCGACCCAGATGGGCACGATCGTCAGTTCGACGCTGCTCCTCGCCGTCGTCTCGGTCCTGTCGCTGCGGCACTACCGTCTGGTCTTCCGGCGCAGACCCCGAGCGGTCGAGGGAGGGGAAGCATCGTGAATTTCCCCCTTTTCGCCATTCTCGCGGCGACCCTCACCATCGCCACGCCGCTCGTCTGGGCGGCGCTCGGTGCGGTGATCAACGAGCGGGCCGGTGTTCTGAACCTCGGTATCGAGGGCACCATGTACGCCGGGGCCTTCTGCGGTTTCCTCGCCACGGCGATGAGCGGGTCGCTCTGGTTCGGTGTCGCCGCGGCTCTCGTCTCCGGCCTCCTCGCCGGTGCCCTGATGGCGCTACTGACCGTGACCCTCGGGGTGAACCAGCACGTGGCGGGCATCGGCACGACGCTGCTGCTCGTCGCGGTCTGCAACTTCACCAACCGGCTGCTGTTCAGCGACGGGTCACAGACGACGACGGAGAAATTCGACCGGCTGCTGCCGGGCGGCGGGCTGCTCTCGCAGTATCCGATGACCTACGTCGCGTTCCTGATCCTGGCGCCGGCACTCTGGTGGGTGCTCCGCTCGAGCGGTTTCGGGTTGCGGCTGCGCGCGGTCGGCGAGAACCCTGAAGCAGCGGATGCCGCCGGTATTCCGGTCGCGAAGACGCGCTACGCGGCGCTCATCCTCGGCGGTGCGCTGATGGCGCTCGGCGGGTCGTTCCTCACCCTGTCGCTGCTCGGATCCTTCACCATCGACATCGTCAGCGGTCGTGGCTGGATCTGCATCGCCCTCGTCATCTTCGGCCGCTGGCAGGTCTGGCCGGTGGTCGGTGGCGCGCTGCTTTTCGCGGTCGCCGACGCCCTCCAACTCCAACTCGCGATCACGCCGCTGTTCAGCGATGTGCCCAATGAGGTGCTCATCGCGTTCCCGTACCTCGTCGTCATCCTGGCGCTCGCGATCTGGGGCCGTGGCGTCCGGTATCCCGGCGCGTACCTCAAGCCGTACCGGCGGGCGTGATGGCCGGCCGTCCTGTTCTCGCCCCCCGCGGCATCCGCCCCTCTCTTGTGCCCTTCGAACGGAGTAACCATGCCCCTCACTGACAGCCAACAACTCGACGCCGCGATTACCGAGGCGCGGAAGAGCCGCGCCGAAGGCGGTATCCCGATCGGGGCGGCGCTCATCGTCGACGGCGAGGTGCTCGCGACCGGGCACAACCGACGGGTGCAGGATGCCAGCCCCATCCACCACGGGGAGACGAACTGTCTCGAGAACGCGGGACGGTTGCCGGCGAGCGTGTACGCGCGGGCGACCATGGTCACGACGCTCTCGCCCTGCGACATGTGTACGGGCGCGATCCTGCTGTACAAGATCCCGCGGGTGATCATCGGGGAAAACCGCACGTTCTATGGCGGTGAAGACTATCTCCGGGAACGCGGCGTCGAGGTGGTGGTGCTCGACAGCGAGGAATGTGCCCAGCTGATGGCCGAGTTCATCGCCGCCGAGCCGGAGCTGTGGAACGAGGACATCGGGGTGTAGACCGGCGGGGGTTTGCTGAGCCCGCGACCGTTTTCACCCGGTGCGGACGGGTTCACCCGGTGCGCCGGGTGCCTTCGTCCGGACCGGGTGAAGAGGCGCCGGCAGCCGCGCAGCCCGCCCATGCCATCCTTTCGCACAAGGCGATTCCGCGTCGTCGGTGAACAAATTGCGTCGAAAAGCAGATTGCCGAGGTGCTCCAACGCGCAAGCGGCGCTGACCGCCAACGAGCGGTATTCGAGCGCACGGGCCAGCTGGCCGATGTCGTGGCCGACCTGGCGCGGGTGACCGCCGGGCAGGATGCGCTCTGATTCGAACCGTCAATGTCGGAGGGTCGTCGTATACCTGAGATGTGCCGGATGAACCTATCAATTCCGATGGAGGACATCATGAAGGTACTTGTGGCACCACCGATTCAGCACGACGCCGACGGCTACATCAACTCGCTCGCGGTTGCCGGCGAACTGGTCATCGACCCGGGCGTCTGCCCGTGCGGCGAGAGCGATTGCGAAGAAGACGGCGTCTTTCTCGGCGCCGCGTCGGGTCAGCCCACGATGCTGGCCGTCGTTGCCGATCTGGCTTTTCTGACAGCCAAGCAATTTCAGCAGATCGTTCGCGGCGGATGCTGCAAGGAATGCGCCGCCAACGGCACCGCCGACAAGATGGCGATCCACTCACGGTTCACCGCCAACCGATGGCCTGTTGGCTCGGTACTCGGGCGCCGGGCAGGGCACGCATTCGTCGTATCCCTCGGTGTGGAAGGCGGTTGACGATTGCTGGTGCTGCGGGTGAACTGTATCGATGAGCGCGACGTACGAGCTGAACCGTGGCTTCACCCTGGCCCGCGTGCAGGATGCTCCGCGGAGAAGCGTCTTCCGCTTGTGGGTGGACCCGGCTCAGCTTTCCTGGTTCTTCAACCCCGGCTGCGCTGCCGGTCGAAAACGAAGGACCAGGCGCACTATAACTTTGCCGACGGAATCCGTCGACCCTCTGGCCACATCGTCGGTGGGCGGAGAATCTTGAAGCCCGGGTTGTGCCCGGATCTGCTGAAGGGGCGACCATGAGTACCGACCAGAAAACCGACGACAAGGGTGCGGAAGACAGCGCGACGAAGGCGCAAAACGCGCCTGATCCGAATGATTCACGCAAACCAGACGACCCCACCGATGTGAAAAAGCCGGCGTGGGGCTACGTGCTCAAGCGCACGTTGCGCGAGTTCGGGCGAGACAAGTGCACGACCCTCGCTGCAGCGCTCACCTACTACGCG
This sequence comes from Mycetocola sp., assembly GCF_025464835.1. Lineage (GTDB taxonomy): Bacteria > Actinomycetota > Actinomycetes > Actinomycetales > Microbacteriaceae > Mycetocola_A. Next base: position 19,229 of record NZ_JAODMP010000027.1, read on the forward strand.
GTTCTCGCGATCTTCCCGGCGCTGCTGGCGCTGATGTCGCTCATCGGTCTGTTCGGCCAGGGCAAGCAGACCACGCAACTCCTGCTGCAGATCGTTGAGCGGGCGGGGGATGCCGCGACCGCTGAGACCCTGCGTGAGCCGATCACCCAGCTCGCCACGTCGCAGACCGCCGGTTTCGCACTCATCGTCGGTCTTCTCGGTGCGATCTGGTCGGCATCCGGATATGTCAGCGCCTTCTCGCAGGCGATGAACCAGATCTACCAGGTCGATGAGGGTCGCCCGTTCTGGAAACTGCGCCCCACCGTTGTGGTCATCACGATCATTCTGCTCGTCATCGCGGTGCTCATCATTCTTCTCCTGGTCGTGTCCGGGCCGATCGCCGAAGCCATCGGCGGAGCCATCGGGCTCGGCGAGGTCGCCGTGACCGTCTGGAACATCGCCAAGTGGCCGGTGATCGTCGCCCTCGCGATCGTGATGGTGGCGGTGCTCTACTACGGCACACCCAACGTGAAGCAGCCGAAGTTCAAATGGATGACGCTCGGCGCGCTGATCGCCCTGATCGTGATGGCCGTGGCGACCCTGCTGTTCTTCTTCTACGTCTCGAACTTCGGCAACTACCAGAAGACCTACGGCAGCATCGCCGGCGTAATCGTCGTGTTGCTGTGGTTCTGGATCGTGAACCTGTCGTTGCTGTTCGGCGCCGAGTTCGACGCCGAGATGGAGCGCGGTCGCCAGCTCCAGGGTGGCATCCAAGCCGAAGACTCCCTGCAACTGCCGCCCCGCGACACCAAGGGCAGTGAGAAGAAGCAGAAGCAGGAGCAGGAAGACATCGAGAGCGGTCGCAAACTGCGCGAGTCTGAGGGGAACAGCACCGAGAACGGTGACGCGGGCGACAGCGACGCGGGCGACAGCGACAGCGACGACCACACCTCGGGATATCGCCATTCCGACGACGACAACGCGGACGGCCGGCGAGCGGAGCGCCGCAAGGCCGAAAGGATCCGGAACGAGGATCGCCGTGAGGCCGAGAAAGAGGCCGAGAAGCTGGCCGAGGAACACCGCAAGGCGGAGGATCGCAAGCACTGACGAGGCTGGCTCCGCCCGGCCTGCGAGCGATGCGCCCCACCCGGATCGGTGGGGCGCATTTCGTTGCCCGCAATAATGGGACCATGCCCCTGGTCCCGGAATCACCCGACCCCCGTTTCGTTCTCGCGCGTGACAACATCCGCATAGCGACCTATGAGTTCGGGGATCCCAACGGCCGCCCTGTGGTGCTCGTACACGGTTTCGCATCGGCCGGTCTGCTCAACTGGCACCACTCGGGCTGGACACGGGTGCTCAGCCGAGCCGGATACCGTGTGATCGCCATCGACCAGCGCGGTCACGGCTTGAGCAGCAAACCCCATTCGCCGGAGGCGTACACGATGCCGCTGCTGGTCGACGACCTGCTCGACGTGCTCGACACCTTCCTGCTCGACGAGGCGCTGTTCGTCGGCTACTCACTCGGCGCTCGCGTCGGCTGGCAGGCGTGCCTGGACCTGCCCGACCGGATCACCCACACGGTGCTCGGCGGTATCCCCGACGGGGACCCACTCACCCGGTTCCGGGTCGATGAAGCTCGGGCGTTCCTCGAGACCGGGAACGCGCCGACCGACAAACTGACCGCTGCCTACGTGAAAATGGCCAGCGGCATCCGGGGCAACGATCTGGCCGCGTTGATCTCGCTCGTCGAGGGCATGCGCGGAGGCGCACAGCCGGACCCCGCGAACCCGCCGCGGCAGCCCGTCCTGTTCGCGACGGGAACCGAGGACGCGATCCTCGAGAAGTCGCGCACCCTGTCGGAGTTTGCCCCCAGGGGCACCTTCTATGAGATCCCCGGACGCAACCACTTCAACGCGCCGACGTCGAAGGACTTCCGTAACGCGGCGCTCGAATTCCTCGGCACCTGCTGAGAGCGGACCCCCGGCCCCGGCAGCTCGCAGGACAAGCACGATTCGCTTCTCTCGCGCAAGGGGCCTCGGCCAACCCACAGATTCCGACCGGCCGGCTTTAGGGTGAAACCATGTCACACGTATCCGCCCCGGACTCCGCCCGATCCGCCGCATCCCGCCTCCAGGACAACCCTGCGTTCCAGCTCATGGCGCGGGTCGGGTTCGCCGTCAACGGCCTGCTCCACCTCCTCATCGGCGGTATCGCACTCGGTGTCGCGTTCGGCTCGGGAGGCAGCGCAGACCAGGGCGGCGCGCTCGGCCAACTGGCGTCGAACCCGGCCGGGGTGTTCGTGCTCTGGGTGGTGACCATCGGGCTGTGGGCGCTTGGGCTCTTCCAGCTCCTCGAAACGTTCATCGTTCGGGGTTCGGATAAGGACGCGTGGATGAAGCGAGGCAAGGAGGGCGGCAAGGCTCTCGCGTACCTCGCCGTCGGATTCTCGGCGTTCAGCATCGCCCGCGGAGGATCGAGCGACAGCGCCGGTCAGACGCAGAGCTTCACAGCGCAGCTGCTTGCGAGTCCGGGCGGTGTCTTCCTCGTCGCGGTTCTCGGCCTTGGTGTCATCGCCGTTGGCGTGTACTTCATCGTCAAGGGTTACAAGAAGAAGTTCCTCGAGGACATCAGCCGGCCGGCCGGAACGACCGGACGCACCGTCACCACCCTCGGCCGGGTCGGCTACATCGCCAAGGGAGTCGCGATCATCGTCGTCGGGATCCTCTTCTGCGTCGCCGCCTTCACCTCGAATGCCAGTGAGGCCACCGGTCTGGACGGTGCGCTCAAGGCGCTGGTCGCGTTGCCGCTCGGTGTGATCATCCTCACGGTCGTCGCACTGGGCCTGATCGCGTATGGCATCTACTGCTTCGCCCGCGCGAAATACGCGAGGCTCTAAATCTCGACGCGCCTCTACCGCCCTGACGGGTCATTCGGTGGGCACGACCCTTCCGCGCCGAGCGCGATCGCTTCTTGGGGCCGGTGGGTTGCCGGAGTATGCTCCCAATCACCGGGAGGGAAGCATGACCGAGATCGAAGGCATCGACCCACGCGCCACGCCCGTAGGCACCATCTGCCTCGACTGTGAGGCCGTCAAGGGGTGGTGGCTGCATCTGCGCCGGTGCGCGCAGTGCGCACACATCGGGTGCTGCGACAGTTCGCCCGCGAAGCATGCGTCAGCGCACTTCGCCGAGACGGGGCATCCTGTGGTGCAGAGCTTCGAACCCGATGAGACCTGGTTCTGGAACTACCGGGACAGGAAAAGGTTCTTCGGACCGAAGCTCGCCGAACCGCGCAGCCGCCCGCTTCACCAGCCGTCACCGGGGCCTGCGGACCGGGTTCCAGACAACTGGCGCGACCTGACCGACCCGCACTGATGGAGGCGTACACCGCCGCCCAGATCCGGGCCGCCGAGGAGCCCCTGCTCGCCGCCGGGGTGCCGCTGATGGCCAGGGCTGCGGCCGCGCTGGCGCGTGAGATCCGACTCCTTCTTCCCGCCGATCGCCCCGGCAACGTCCTGCTGCTCGTCGGGCCAGGGAACAACGGCGGCGACGCGCTCTATGCCGGGGCGGAACTCGCCGCGCTCGGCAGCACGGTCACCGTGCTTCCCACCTCCGATCGGATGCTCGACGGCGGTCGGGCTGCCGCGATCGGCGCCGGTGCGCGGATGCTGCCCGTCGACATCGACACGGACGCCGCAGCATCCGTCGCGCGGGAATCCGACGTGATCGTGGACGGCATCCTCGGCACAGGAACGAGCGCCAGCCCGGCTCTGCGCGGACGGGCGCGGGAGATCGTCACCGCCATCCTGCCCGTGCTGGCCGCGGAGAATCCGCCGATCATCGTCGCCGTCGACATCCCGAGCGGCGTGCACCCCGACGACGGGTCTGTGCCGGAGGCGACCGTGCTGCCTGCCGATGTCACTGTGACGTTCGGCGCGTGCAAGAGGGGCCTCCTGATCGCACCTGCTACCGACTATGTTGGCCGCCTGGTCGTGGTCGACATCGGGCTCGGGCTCGGAACGTGACTGGGTGGAGCAATAATGGAGGATGCTGTCGGCACGCATCCGGCCACGGGCGGCATCCGTTCGGAGTGACCACATGACCGCACCTTTCTCCCGTTACGTCGCGCTCGGCGACAGCTTCACCGAGGGCGTCGGCGATGAACTGCCCGACGGGCGCATGCGCGGCTGGGCGGATTTCGTGGCGCTGGGGCTGCAGGCATCCGCCACCGACCCGATCGGCTATGCCAACCTCGCCATTCGCGGTCGCAAGCTCGGGCCGATCATCGCCGAGCAACTCGAGCCGGCCCTCGCTCTCAACCCGGACCTGATCACCTTCAACGGCGGCGGTAACGACATCATGCGCCCGCGTGTCGCTATCGGCTGGGTCGTGGACGAGACCGTGAAGCTGGTGCACCGTGCCCTTGAGCAGCCAGGCCTTCACGTCGCGGTTCTCGCCGGCGCGAACCCGTCCCGGCACCTGCCGATGGGCGGGTTGATGCAGAAACGCGGCGACCAGCTGGCGGATGCTGTGCTCACCGCCTTGAAACCGACCCCGGTCACGCTCGTCAACAACTGGGCAGACGAGATCCTCACCGACATCCGCTACTGGTCCGTCGACAAGCTGCACCTGAACGCCCTCGGCCACGCCAGGGTCGCGTCGAACGTGCTGACCGCGCTGGGGGTTCCGGTGCCGGACGAGTGGGGTGTTGAGGAAGTGGCCGCCGCCGGCTCCGGATCACGCTCCCGCAACACCGCCGCGTACTATCGCGAGTTCGTACTGCCGTGGATCGGTCGTCGGGTCACCGGGCGGTCGTCGGGCGACGGGCGCAAGGCGAAGCGGCCCACGCTGCTGCCGGTGGACTGAGCGGGCGGCGCAGCGGGCCCAACTCACTCACTGCGGACCGGTTCACGCGGTGCGCCGGGTGTTGTTGTCCGGGGCGGGTGTATTCGCGGCACGGGGCGCACGCTACCCCGCGCCCGCACCTTGAGTCGGGTCGGCTCAAGTTTTTGGACCGCGCGGGAATAACCGGTATGGTGCTGCCGTTGAGTTGAGTCGAAGGCACTCAAGTTCCAGGAGGATCCATGCCCGCATTCTTCGGTCCGACCGGTTCGGAAAGCGAATCGTTCGACGAATTCCTCGCCCGATACCTGCAGGGGCAGCGTGCTGCGCAGTCTGGTCGGACGATCGACATCACCCGGCTGCTGAGCCGCCGCACCCAGGAGGTGCTCGCCGATGCGGCCCGGTTCGCTGTGGAGCACGGTCACTCCGAGGTCGATGCGCTGCACGTGCTTCGGGTCCTCGTGGGGACCTCCCCGATCGTCGACACCCTCCGGTCGCTGGGCACCGACTCGGCCGCGCTCGCCGAAGCCGTTGAACAACGGCTGCCGCAGAAAGCCGACCGCCAGGTGCAGTCCGCATCGATCACATCATCGGCGCAACGCGCGTTGATGGAGGCGTACCAGGTGGCACGCGCATTCGGCTCGACCTACGTCGACCCCGAACACCTCTTCTTCGCCTTCGTCGTGAACCAGGAGATGCCAGCAGGGCAACTGCTCGCGAGCTTCGGGGTCACCCCACAGGCGCTGCAGGCCGGCTACGAGTCCGCTCGGGCCGCCCACGCCGCTGGGGACGCGCCCGGCCAGCCGGCGGCATCCGACACTCCGATGCTCGACCAGTTCGGCACCGACCTCACCGCCCGTGCCCGCGACGGCAAGCTGGACCCGGTGATCGGCCGCGCCGACGAGATTGCGCAGACGATCGAAATCCTGTCCCGCCGCACCAAGAACAACCCCGTGTTGATCGGGGAGGCGGGCGTCGGCAAGACGGCAGTCGTCGAAGGACTCGCCCAGGCCATCGTCGACAACGATGTGCCGCACCTGCTACGCGACAAACGCGTAATCGCGCTCGACCTGGCCTCGATGGTCGGCGGTACCAGGTACCGTGGCGATTTCGAGGAACGGCTGACCAAGCTGCTCGATGAGATCTCTGCGCACCAGGGGGAGCTGATCATCTTCGTCGACGAGTTGCACACGGTCGTCGGCGCGGGAGGCGGCGGGGAGAGCGGCGGCATGGACGCCGGGAACATCCTCAAACCGCGTCTCGCACGCGGTGAACTGCACGTCGTCGGCGCGACGACGTTGAAGGAATACCGCAGGATCGAGAAGGATGCCGCGCTCGAGCGCCGGTTCCAGACGGTGCACGTGAACGAGCCAAGCGTCGATGACGCCGAGACCATCCTGCGCGGACTGCGCCCACGGTATGAGGAATTCCACGCCGTCAGCTACACCGACGAGGCTCTCCGCGCCGCCGTCGACCTGTCCGCCCGCTATGTGACCGACCGGTTCCTGCCAGACAAGGCGATCGACCTGCTTGACCAGGCCGGTGCCCGGCTGCGTCTCCGCAGCGTCGCCAAGATCGACACCTCGGAGATCCGCGAGCACGTTGCGACACTCGGGGCGGCGAAGGATCAGGCGGTCGACGCCGAACACTACGAAGAAGCATCCCGGCTCCGCGACGAGATCGAAGCCCTCACCGCCCAGATCGACGCCGCCGAATCGGATGCCGCAGCATCCGCTTCGGTTCCTGCCGTTGTCGGGGAGGCTGAGATAGCTGAGATCATCTCGCGTGCGACCGGCATCCCGGCCACCCGGCTGACCCAGGGCGACCGTGAGCGGTTGGCTTCGCTGGAGTCCGAGCTGCACGAGCGGGTGATCGGCCAGAACGATGCTGTCGAATCCATCGCCAAGGCGGTGCGCCGTAACCGCACAGGGATGGGCGACCCGAACCGCCCCGTCGGAAGTTTCCTGTTCCTCGGCCCGACCGGTGTCGGCAAGACCGAGCTCGCCAAGGCGCTCGCGTCGTCGTTGTTCGGCGACGACAGCGCGATGCTCCGTTTCGACATGAGCGAGTTCGGTGAACGGCACACGGTGTCGCGGCTCGTCGGTGCGCCTCCCGGCTACGTCGGCTACGACGAGGCCGGTCAGCTGACCGAGCGTGTGCGCCGCAACCCGTACTCGGTGATCCTGCTCGACGAGATCGAGAAGGCGCACCCTGACGTGTTCAACCTGCTTCTGCAGGTGCTCGACGACGGGCGGCTGACCGACGGTCAGGGTCGTACCGTCGACTTCCGCAACACGGTCGTCATCATGACCTCCAACATCGGCTCGGAATTCCTCGCCAGCCGGAGCGGTGCGCTCGGCTTCGTCGCGGATTCCGCTGACGGCAGCGGGTTCGGTTCGGAGAAGGCTCTCCGCGACCGGGTGATGGGTAAACTGCGCGAGGCGATGCGACCCGAGTTCCTCAACCGGATCGACGAAGTGGTGCTGTTCAGCAAGCTCGAGCCGTCTCAACTCCACGACATCGTGCGGTTGCTGCTGGCCCGGACTGCGTCACGGCTCGGCGCCCAGGGGGTCGAGTTCACGGCGACCGATGAGGCCGTCGACTGGATCGCGACCCGTGGTTACGAACCCGAGTACGGTGCCCGCCCGCTGCGCCGGGTGATCCAGCGCGAGGTCGAGGACCGCGTCGCCGGGCTGATGGTGGACGCGGAGTTCACTGCCGGTTCGTCGGTCGCCGTCTCGGTGATCGGTGACGAGTTGCTCGTCGAACGCGTGGCAATCCCGGTTCCGGTCGCTGCGTAAGAGAGTCAGGAAGGGCCGTCACCGTTCAGCGGTGGCGGCCCTTTTGTACCCTTCCCGGGTGGGCGACAGGGCTCGGGCGGCCGGTGCGCTGGGCGCCGAACGGTAAGGCTGGAGGCTTCAGTTGGTTCCGTTTGCAACTTCGGAGATTCGTTGCGGATCGTCTGGGAACGGCTGAATCTGAGCCTGTTCGCGGGGAATCCCCGAAGTTCCGGACGAGGGTGGGTGGTGACTGAGGCCAGCGGATCAGGCGGTCTGTGCGCTCAGCACGCCGAGAACGGCCAGCGCGTAGGCATCCGGAGCC
>NZ_JAODMP010000049.1 GCF_025464835.1 Mycetocola sp.
TGCCTGAGCGGTGGACCGTCTCGCTGGGGGAGACTGCGGAGCTACTCGCCGACCGTTTCTCCATCAGCAGGGAGGAGCAGGATGCCTTCGCCGTCCGCAGTCATCAGGCGGCAGCATCCGCCTGGTCGGCCGGCTTCTACGCCGCTGAGATCATCCAGGTTCCCGGTGCCGCGCTCGCTCGCGACGAGGGCATCCGCGATGACACCTCGGCGGAGTCGCTCGCGCCGCTCAAGCCCGCATTCCGCGAGGGAGGGTCGGTGACCGCCGGCAACTCGTCACCGTTGAGTGACGGCGCGTCGATGCTCGTGATCGGCGGGGAAAACGCCCCGGTGAACGCGGAGCCGCTCGCGCGGATCATCGGTCGAGGGGTCAGCGGCAACGACCCGGACACCTTCGGGATCGCACCGGTCGAGGCGGCCAACCGTGCGCTCGCCCGGGCCGGCAAGACCTGGGCCGACGTCGACGTCGTCGAGCTGAACGAGGCATTCGCATCGCAAAGCCTCGCCTGCCTGCGGCTGTGGCCGGAGCTCGACCCGGAGAAGGTCAACATCCACGGCGGCGCAATCGCCATCGGGCACCCGCTCGGCGCATCCGGAGGCCGCATCATCGGCCACCTCGCCCAGGAACTCACGCGCAGAGGGGGCGGCGTTGGGGTCGCGGCGATCTGCATCGGAGTGGGGCAGGGCCTGGCCGTCGTGCTCGAGCGATAACGTTGGGTGCATGAGCGACGATCCTGAGCCGAGCGGGCAGTACGTCCAGTCGCTGGCGCGCGGTCTCAGTGTCATCCGAGCGTTCGGCCCTGACCGGCCGAGCATGACGCTCAGCGAAATCGCGGACGTCACCGGGTTGACGCGGGCGACCGCGAGGCGTTTTCTGCTGACCCTCATGGAGCTCGGTTACGTGCGCGCCGGCGGACGACTGTTCGCGCTCACTCCCCGGGTCCTCGAACTGGGTTTCTCCTACCTGTCGGGACTCGCGCTGCCCGAGATCGTCGCGCCTCACCTGGAACAATTGTCCCGCACGCTCAACGAATCCGCGTCGGCCTCCGTGCTCGATGACGGCGATATCGTCTACATTGCCCGAGTCCCAGCACGGCGGATCATGACAGTGTCCATCACCGTGGGGACCCGGTTCCCCGCGCATGCCACCTCGATGGGCCGGGTGCTGCTCGCAGGCCTCGACGAGGGTGACCTGGAGCGATATCTCCGCTCGATCAGCCGGGACGCGCTGACCGAGAAAACCGTGACGGATGCGGCGGCGCTGCGCGACACCCTCGACGAGGTTCGCCGGCAGGGCTGGGCCCTTGTCGACCAGGAACTCGAGCAGGGTCTCCGGTCGATCGCCGCGCCCCTGCACGGTGCCGACGGCAGGGTGGTGGCGGCAATCAACGTGTCCACCTCCACGTCCACGGCCAGCCTCGAGCGCATCTCCGACGACTACCGCCCCGCGATCCTTGACACCGCAGCGGAGATCAGTGCCGCCCTTCGCCGCTACTGACGCCGCCTGGCAGTGAAGTGCGACGGCGGGTGGCGACACTGAGCACTCGCGCCCATGGGTGCCAGACCTCACCCTCAGCACACAACGTCATCGCCCGCCTGGCGTCGGCCGGCCCCAGCCAATGAGGGGTTCCACGGAGGTCTGCTTGGTGCGCTCAAACCATTCACTTGACATCAGGCGGCGGCATCAGAACCGGACATTCAGAAGAGCCTTGATCAGTGGTTCGAGAGCGTGATCGAGCGCCATCGTCGACGGGCTGATCGCGGCTGGACGGTTCGATCCGGCCACCCGCCGTCCCCGGGGGCTCGTGCTTTGGGCCAGCTGGAGTTCTACGCCAGGCGGTGGTTCCAGTTCGGGTGGTCGCCGACCGCGCACGTCGCTCGACGTGATGACCGACTCCAGGTGCGAGCTTCTCGTCGAGGAGCGCTGATCGTCGGATCCGCTACTGCGGCTGGGCATCCTGGTGGGGTCGGTGGTATCCGGCCGGGATTTGACGGTGCCCTGATCGCGGTCGATACTCAAGAGGTGACCAAAGCGATCGACGACGAAGAGACCATCCGGCACGTCGCGGACAGTCTCGAAGCGAAGTATCCGGACATGGTGCGATCAGAGCTCGAGGCGATCGTCCGCGAGGAGTTCGGGGCGATCGCGGGGCGTCCCGTGCAGGATTACCTCTCCATCCTCACCGAGCGGGCGGCACGCAAGCGCATCAAGAAGTCGATCGCGTAATCGCTGCGGGGAGTTGCTCCCTACCGCGGGCGGATGATCGACAACTTGCCGACCAGCGGCTGGGTCGACGTCCCGCACCCACTCTCTGGGGAAGCGGCGGGGAACGCCGACGGTGTTGTATCTCCACGCTGTCCCGGTGGCTCACTGGGCCGAGGCGGTTACCGCAAGCGACCCGACCCGGCTCCGCACGATCGGCCTGGACCAGCGCGGTTGCGGTAGGAGCACTCCAGCGGCCCACGACGACCTCGCTCACCTGGCGGCGAACACCCCACACACCCTGATCACCGACATTGAGACCGTGCGACAGCACCTGTTCTCCATCCTGAGCCCGGTGTTCCTCACCGAGCGCAATTTCGCGAACCTCATGACGCAGGCGGCCACACTGGTCATGCTCGGCATGGCACTCGTCTTTGTCATCCTCCTCGGAGAGATCGACCTGTCGGCGGGCGTCACGGCCGGTGTCTCTGTGTGCATCTTCATCGTGCTCGTGAACGTGCAGGGTCTGAACTGGGTCCTGGCGCTGGCGATCGCTTGCGGTGCCGGTGTGGCAATCGGCACGTTCATCGGTTTCTTCGTGGCGAGGGTCGGGATCCCGTCATTCGTCGTTACGCTGGGTCTTTTCCTCGGGCTCCAAGGCGTTGAACTCATCATCATCGGCGCTGGAGGTTTGTACCGCCTGCAGATCCCGGAGATCCTCGCGATCCAGAACCGGAACATGCCGCCGTGGGCGGGGTGGACGATGCTGGCTGTCGTCCTCGCCGTGTCGGCGGTGACATCCTTCTGGGATCGGACCCGCCGCGCGCGCGCCGGCGTCCTGAACCGCACGATCACCCTGGTGTGGATCAAACTCGGCTTCATCGCACTGCTCGGCGGCGCCGTGGTGTTCATCCTGAACCAGGACCGCGGCCAGTCCGTGCGCGCCGTTCAGGGGGTGCCCATCGTCGTACCGATCGTGCTCGCGATCCTGTGGGTGGGCACGTTCGTGCTCGACCGCACGAAGTATGGCCGCAACATCTATGCGATCGGCGGCAACGCTGAGGCGGCGCGACGGGCCGGCATCAAGGTCGTGATGGTGCGGTGGACCGCCTTTATCATCTGCTCCTCGCTCTCGGTGGTCGCGGGGCTCTTCTCCATCAGCAAGGTGGGGTCCGTGGATGCCGCTGCGGGTCGCGACCTCGTTTTGAGTGGCGTTGCGGCGGCCG
>NZ_JAODMP010000064.1 GCF_025464835.1 Mycetocola sp.
TAACCCAACCAGAAAGGCTGGATTGCCGGGTTTTTGGCATTTGACATTGTGCACGCTGTTGAGTTCTCAAGGATCGGATGCTCCTGCTTTTCACCCCTCAGGGCTGCTCCGCAGGGCAACTTCTCTAACTTACCACTCTCGAAGTTTTTGTCAAATCGGCCGTTTTGCGCTCCGACAGAGAGTCGGCGCAACAAATCGATCGACTGAATTTCTTCAGCTTCTTCGAGTGGAGGTTTTTAATCCTAAGGCAGTGAACACCGACACTCAAGAGCGTCTGTTCTTTTACCTGGATTTGGTCCCGCATGAGGCCGGCGAGCTAGTCGCTCTGCCGCACCTTTGGGGTGACAAGTAAGAACTTTACGGTTGATCCGAACGGCTGGCAAATTCGGGCTGCAGGCCGGGCGTGTCGCGCCGGTCTGGCGCGGAATTCCGCGGAATCCGGGACCGTCGGTCGCTATCGGAGCGAACTGTCGTCGTCCGCTTCGCCGCGGAGCATCCGCACCCACGCACCCAGGTAGAGCGCACCCGCGTCGTCATGGATGAGAGAGCTGTGGTGGCGCACCGGGTACGGAGTCTCGGGTACCCCGTCGGCTGGGCGGACGTCGACGTGAACGACGTCGTGCCCCTGCTCGTGCAGCCAGTCAGCCATGGCGTAATCGGTGCGTGAGTCCCCGAGCGTGCGCCAGGCGAGCGGCATGACGGCGCCCTCGGCTTCTAGCAGTGCGAGGAACTTGCTCGCACCGAGGTCCTTGCCCAGCTTCACCGATTCGATGTCCGTGGAGATGATCGTGGGGTCGATCCGAAACGGAACGGCGCCGGATGCGTCGGGAACGATGGTGTCCCCCCACTCGTAACCGAGGCGGTGTGCCGAGAGCTGGGCGGCCGCATCCGCGTCGAAGGCGTGCCGGCGGGTGGAGAACTCCTCGGCGGAAACGTCGAGCCGCTGCTCGACGGACACCATGGCGCGCTTGGTCTCGTCGAAGAACACGACGTCGTCGTACGCTGTCTGCACCAGGTCGCGGATGGCATCCGCGTACGCAGCCGGGACGGCGAGCGAGTCATCGACGTCGATCTCACCGAAACCAGCCGGAGTGATTCGAGCGACGACGGAGCCCTTCTCGCAGATCGCCCACACGCGCGCATTCGACTGGAGTCCGGCAGCGATCAACTGCGGCAGAACTTCAGCCCGGATGAAGGCGTCGGAACGGCCCGTGTTGAACGCGATGGGCACTCCGCCGTTGGCAAGTTCCACCAGGTCGCTGGCAATGCTGGGAATCGCGATGCTCCGGCTGATCGGGCTGGCAATCGGGCCATCGACGTCGAGCAGGAGTCCGAGAACAGGAGCATCAGTCACCGCGCCAGTCTAGAGGGCGTGCCTGGCGCCAATCGGGCACGCTCCGTTCCATTTTCGTGCGAAGGCGCTGATCTCGAAAAAAGGAGTGCGGAGTGACATCCCCGGTGATTCGGGTTGAGATGTGTCATGGCCGAAGACGGGGTCCTCTCGCCGAGCGAGATGTACTCACGAGGAAAGCTACCGGTGGTGCTGTCGAGCCAGCCGACCCGCTTCCGCCTCCTCAAGGAACCGGCCGTTCCCGGAACTCGGAGAACCGGTCGCGCTCCCAGCTGCGGCTGAGCGGTCAATTCGAGGCCCTTCCCCACCGAGACACGTGTTGCGATTCTGCATGTCCGAGCGCCCCAGCGTTTGGCGACGATCTCGCCAGGAACGAGTGCGCGGCTCGGTAGACCTGTGATTACATCTGCGCGGAGGCCGCAGGGGTATGACGCGAGAGCTCGGGAAAGGGGAAGAGCCCCCGCAACCGGACGCTGCGGGGGCTCTTGCTTGGGCGGTGGCGGTGGGATTTGAACCCACGGTGCGCTTTCACACACACAACTTTTCGAGAGTTGCACCTTCGGCCGCTCGGACACGCCACCGCCGTCGAGTGTAGTTGATCAGCGGAGCCTGCGCGAATTGGACTCCCCTCCACCGTTTGCTGGATCAGGCGCGGGTGTCAGAGCCCGTGGATAAGCTCGTTCCATGGCTAAACCGACCTCGACCTTCAAATGCACCGAGTGCGGCTGGCAGACCCTGAAATGGGCTGGTCGTTGCGGCGAATGCCAGCAGTGGGGAACGGTGGTCGACGTCTCCGTCGAGACCGGGATCGTGCAGAGGGTGTCTGCCGCCTCCGTGTCGGCCGACCGCTCCGCCCGGCCGATCACCGAGATCACCGAAGCGGATGTCGCGCACTGGCCAACCGGTATCGACGAGTTCGACCGCGTGCTCGGTGGAGGCATCGTCCCCGGCGCAGCCATCTTGTTGTCAGGCGAGCCCGGCGTCGGCAAATCGACGTTACTCCTCGAGGTCGCGGCGAAGGCCGCCAAAGCGAAGTCACGCGTGCTCTACGTCAGCGCGGAGGAGTCGGTGAACCAGGTGAAGCTTCGAGCGCGCCGGACCGGGGCGCTCAGCGACAACCTGTTCCTCGCCGCTGAAACCGACCTGGGCGTCGTGCTCGGCCAGATCGACGCCATAAAACCCCAGCTTCTGATCGTCGACTCCGTCCAGACGGTATCCAGCCCGCTCTCCGACGGGATCGCCGGGCAGCCGAGCCAGGTTCGCGAGGTCGCGCAGACGTTGATCCGCGTGGCGAAGGAGCGCGGGCTGCCTGTGTTGCTCGTCGGCCATGTCACCAAGGACGGCAGCATCGCCGGCCCCCGACTGCTGGAGCACCTCGTCGATGTCGTGTGCCAGTTCGAAGGGGACCGGCACACCTCGCTCCGTTTCGTCCGGGCATTGAAGAACCGTTTCGGGCCAACCGACGAGGTGGGATGCTTCGAGATGACCGGTGACGGCATCGCCGAGGTGCCCGACCCCAGCAGCCTGTTCCTCAGCCGGGGTGCCGCAGTATCCGGCACCTGTGTCACCGTGTCGATGGAGGGTAAACGGGCAATCCCGGTCGAAATCCAGGCGCTCGTCCTCGACACTCCGATGCCCAACCCGCGGCGGGTGACCAACGGCGTCGATTCCTCCCGGGTGGCGATGCTGCTCGCGGTGCTGTCGCAACGTGCGGGGATCAAGCTGCATGACAAGGACGTTTATGTATCCACCGTCGGAGGGGTCAAGCTGACCGAACCGGGCGCGGACCTGGCCATCGCGATTGCGATCGCCTCGGCCGCATCCGATTACCCCGTGCCCCATGACTTCGCGGCGTTCGGAGAGATTTCGCTTGCTGGGGAGGTCCGCCCGGTCGCCGCTGCCAAACAGCGTATGGGCGAGGCGCGGCGGCTCGGTTACCGCATCGTCGTCGACGCGACGGTCGGAAGCATCCGCGAAGCGCTGACTTCGGCGAAGAGTGCCGCTGGGTCCGCGTTCGACAAGGAGCTGGACCGGGCGTTCTGACCCCGGGGCACTAGAGCGCGAGCACTCGCAGCAGCTCATCAGGCGTCGCCTGCATCGGATGTGGTCCCGCGATGTCGAAGAAGACGGTCTCGATCTCGCTGCCGTGCGTACGCAGGAAGGTGTGCAGCCAGACGCCGTCCTGCAGGCCGACGGTCGGCGGTAGGGCAGCAGGTTTGTGTGCCGCATCGGAGAACAGCAGCAGGGCGAGCCGGCCGGTTTCGGGTTGGCGATAGGTCCAGACCTCACCCGCGTCTGTGGGTTTGTCTCGCTGACCGGCTGTGAGGAGCGGCACGACCACGCGATCGTTTCGCAGTGCGAAAGCCACAGCGGCCATGTCCTGGTGCTCGAGCGCCTCCGCGAGGACTTGCGAGCGGAACGATGGCTGCTTCTTCTTTCTGGACATGCTCTATCTTCTCAGCCCAGCAGGATGAACTGCTTCGACTCTTCGCTCTCGTAACCGTCGACCGAAGTGCTGAGGTGGTACGAGGCGCCTGCCGCTGGAGCGGCGGGACGCTCACCCTCACAGGTCGATGGGGTTGAACGGGTGCGATCCCACTCGATCGGTGCCGCAGACGCGACCACCTGTGCTGCTTCCAGGGTCACGACAGCGTCCGCAGGCTCGACCTGGCAATCCGTCGACGTCCAGTAGACGTCGTCGCCGCTCTTGACGGTGAACACCTGGGCGGCGGTCCCCACGTTGACTGCGCACGCGGAGTCGCTACCGTTCGTGATCCGCAGGGAGAACTGAGGCAGCTCACCCGCCTCGTAGGTGTTCTTGTCAGTGAGCGCTTCGACGACCACATCGTCATCTTCGCACTCGGCCACCGCGCCAGGAGTCGGTGTCGGTGATGGCGATGACGAAGCCCTGGTGTCGGGTTGCTCTTGCTGGGCGGCGCCGGAAGTCGATCCAGGCTTCCAGATCACAAGCCCGACGATCGCGACAACGGCGAGAAATCCGGCGAGAACCCAAAGCCGCCGGCGTACGTAGACGCTTTTCGGTTCCCGGCCACTGCGTTCGTTGGTCGACATGGATTCAGGATAGCCAGCGGCCGGATGCCTGCAGCCGAAGGCGCGCGGAAGGTCGTGATTGCGACCATCCGCGCCGTCGACGCGGTTACGCCTTGCCGCGCCGGCTCACAGACACGGCACCGTGGCTGCCATGACGCGGAGCCTGGGAACGCGAGCCGATCCACCGGGAGGGTAAACGATCAGTAAAAGCCATCCTCGCCACCGAACAGTCACAGAAGGACCGACAAATGAGCAGGCTAAAGCCGCTTCAGCATCCGTGAGTTCCCGAGGGTGTTCGGTTTCACCCTGGCCAGGTCAAGGAACTCCGCCACGCCCTCGTCTGAGGACCGCACCATCTCTGAATAGACCTCCGGGTCAATGACCCCTTCGCCGATCTCCCCATACCCGTTTCTCGTGAAAAACGGCACCTCGAAGGTCAGACAGAACAGGCGGGACAACCCGAGTTCGCGAGCATCCGCTTCGAGACGTTCGAGGAGCGCGCGGCCGACTCCGGCTCCCAGCCACGCCGGGTCGACAGCCAGCGTGCGGACCTCGCCGAGGTCCTCCCACATCACGTGCAGCGCCCCGCAGCCGATGAGGGTTCCATCGGCTGCCTCAGCTACCCGGAACTCCTGCACAGCCTCGTAGAAGACAACACGTTCCTTGCCGAGCAGGATGCGCTGGGCAACGAGTGGCTCGATCAGCTCACGAATTGCGGCGACATCGGCTGTGCGCGCGCGACGCACCGTGAATTCAGGCCCGGGCTTCGTCATGAGCGCCAGTTTAGCGAGGGGTAACCTGTGGGTATGCGACTCGGAGTGCTCGATGTGGGCTCAAACACTGTCCATCTTCTGATCGTCGATGCTCACGCGGGCGCACGACCGGTTGCCGAAGCATCGCATAAGTCAGTGCTCCGGCTGATGCGGTACATCGACACGGATGGCTCGATCACGGATGAAGGCGTCTCTTCGCTCGTCG
Source organism: Mycetocola sp. (assembly GCF_025464835.1). Classification (GTDB taxonomy): domain Bacteria; phylum Actinomycetota; class Actinomycetes; order Actinomycetales; family Microbacteriaceae; genus Mycetocola_A. The sequence goes on from NZ_JAODMP010000064.1 coordinate 5,381, forward strand.
ATGCGATCCGGCATGCGGCGAGAATCGCCAGGGAGAGCAACCTGGACGAGCTTCTCCCGATGGCGACATCCGCCATCCGTGAGGCGGCGAACGGCCCGGCCGTGCTGGCGTTGATCGAGCGCGAGACCGGGCTCGACCTGCACGTACTGAGCGGCGAGGAGGAGGCGAGGCTCACCTTCCTCGCGGTTCGACGCTGGTACGGATGGTCGGCCGGCAACATCCTCCTCTTCGACATCGGAGGCGGTTCTCTGGAGATCGCCTTGGGGAAGGATGAAGAACCCGAGGTCGCCCTCTCGCTCCCCCTCGGCGCTGGACGCTCGACGATCGGGTTCCTCCACAACGACCCGCCGACCGAGGCCCAGCAGGATTCTCTCCGAGACCATGCCAGAGGGGTGCTCGAGGCGGCACGATCCGAGTTCTCAGGGCTGGGCAAGCCGGGACAGATCGTTGGCTCGTCCAAGACGATTCGATCCCTCGCCCGGCTCGCTGGTTCGGAGACCGACGGCGTCGGCGACGAGGACCGACTCACCCTCCGCCGGAACCGGCTCGATGACTGGGTTCCCCGGCTGGCCCAGATACCAGCGGATTCGAGACCGGCTCTGCCGGGGATCACGACGGATCGCACGTTCCAGATCGTCGCCGGCGGGATCGTCCTCAGCGAGGCGATGGCTGCGTTCAACGTCCGTGAGCTTGACGTCTCACCGTGGGCGACGCGCGAGGGCGTGCTGCTGCGCTACCTCGACCGGCTCGCCTGACCCGGGTCGCGAGCGGTCACAGCTTGGCCTGCGCGAGGGGCCGGTTCCCCTGTATCGCGCGGATTTCGACACGATCGATGTCGTTGGCGGGGATGCTCGTGGTCGCCGTGAGTCCACTTGCGCGCTCGCCCGACGCGCGCCAGGTGGCTACCGCCGTCTCGGTGCCGTCACTCCTGGTGACATAGAGTGCGTACTCGGGCAGGTCAGTCGGATCGCTGGAGGGGCCTGCCCACTGCTGCCCGTACCGGCATTCCCAGGCGAGCAGGGTGCCCCATTTCCTGGGCGTCACCCTGAGGTCAGCGGTCAGGGTGCCAGGGGCAAGCGGTGTCATTTCGAGGACGTCAGCGGGTTCGGCGCTGGGAAGTACGGGGCCGGCCTGCTCCAGACCGGGAGACAGGACCGTCCCTCCCCATGCGATACCGGCGGTGAGGAGAGTTGCTGCAACGACGACCGTGCCGGCGGCCATCAGCCGCCGGGCCCTCCGGCGTTCCGCCCTGACAACCCCGGCGAGTCGCTGCACGGCGGTGGCCTGGTGTTGCCCGTCTCGGAGCGGATCGCCTCCGCCAGCGGCGTTCGCGTCCGCCGGGCTCAGCATGCTGAGAATCCCGGGCATCCCGGCGATCTCCCCGACAGCTGCCGCGCACTGGGGACAGTTGCTGAGGTGACGCTCGAACGCCCGCCGTTCATCAGGGCTCAACGCACCGAGAACGTATGCGGCGTCCCACTCGCGGTACGCATTGTGAGTGCCGGTCACTGGGTCACTCCCCTCTCCTGCAGTGCGAGGCGCAGCGCGCGCAAGGCATAGTGCATGCGCGATTTCACGGTTCCGGGCGGAACGCCGAGCTCGTCGGCCGTTTCTGCGACCGAGCGGCCCAGGTAGTAGGTGTGCACCAGAACCAGCCGGTGGTCCTCCGAGAGGGAGGTGAGAGCGTCCGACACCAGCCAGGCGTCCAGGATGCCGTCGATCCCGTCCGGGCTGGATCGTTCAGGAACGACGCCGGTCGCGAGTTCGTGTCTGTGATGCGCGCTTCGCCTGTCGTCGATGACGAGGTTCCTGGCCACAGCAAATAGCCAGGCCCGCGCCGATCCCGCGTTCTGCTCGAGGATGTCCGGATGCTTCCACGCGCGGAACAGCGTCTCCTGCACGACGTCTTCCGCGAGGGCGCTGTCGCCCGTGAGGTGATAGACGAAACGCGTGAGCGCGGCCCAGTGCTCGTCGTGCAGCGCACGAAGCAGTTCGGCGTGTTCCGTCGACATTCTCGCCTCCGTCTGGAACAACGAGGGAGCCGCACATTCGGTTCACCTGAGGCGCGGTTTGCTCGTCCCGGCACAATCTACTCGCGGTGCCGCCGGGGAGGGACCAGAAGGTGAACCTTTCGCCGGCCCACGTCGTGTTCTCGCTGAGGGGCGAATCCGTCCCTTCCCGCAGATTGGAAGACGACCATGATCAAGAAAGTGTTCCTCGGGCTTGCAGCAGTAACCCTGAGCATCGTCGGATTGTCCGGATGCGCCTCGAACGCACCGGCGGCCGACGCCCCCTCATCCGATACGCCCCAGTCCCCCGCGGAGACAAGCGACGCCGATCTCTCGGTCGCCGACAGCTCGCTCGGCGACATCGTCGTGGACGGCGACGGGATGACGGTCTATATCTTCGACAAAGACACGGCAGACTCGGGGAAGTCCGTGTGCTCGGGTGATTGCCTGGCTGCATGGCCCCCCGTCGTTGCGATGGACGAGAGCCCAGCGGCAGACGGCGTCACCGGGGACGTCGCGACGATCACCCGCGATGACGGATCGCGCCAGATCACCGTCAACGGACTGCCGCTCTACCTGTACGCCCCTGACGAGGCTCCCGGCGATGTGACCGGACAGGGCGTCGGTGGCGTGTGGTGGGTTGTCGGCCCTGATGGCGCGAAGATCGACACCGCTGCGGACACATCCGGGTACTGACCGAGCTAATCGGTACGACGCCGAAAAGGCCGGGAGGTCTCCCTCCCGGCCTTTTCGTGCGTGCGGTCTGTTACTCGCCGGTGATGGCGAGGTCAGGAGTGACCGAACCTGTGCCGAGTGAACGACCCGAGTTCAATCCGGCCCCTACGGTCTCACCGCGCGGCTTGGTCACGAACACGAGCTCGCCGTCGGCGAAGTCCACGTGGATGTGGTCTCCCGAGTTGAGTTCGCCGTGGAGGATCTTTTCGCTCAGACGGTCCTCGATCTCGTTCTGCATCGCACGGCGCAGCGGACGGGCCCCGAGGGCCGGGTCGAAACCGACCTCGATGAGCCGTTCCTTCGCAGCAAGGGTCAGATCGATCGTCATGTCGCGGTCGAGCAGGCGTGAGCTCAGGCGCTTGGTGAACAGGTCGACGATCTGCAGAAGCTCCGGCTTGGACAGCTGCGGGAACACGATGGTGTCGTCGACGCGGTTCAGGAACTCAGGCTTGAAGTGCTTCTTGAGTTCCTCGGTGACCTTAGCCTTCATGATCTCGTAGGTCGCGGTCGTGTCACCCTCGACCTGGAAGCCGACGGGGCCACCGGCGATTCCCTTGGATCCGAGGTTCGTGGTCATGATGATGACGGTGTTCTTGAAGTCCACCAGTCGACCCTGACCATCCGTCATCCGTCCCTCTTCCAGTATCTGGAGGAGCGAGTTGAAGATGTCGGGGTGAGCCTTCTCGATCTCGTCGAACAGCACCACGGAGAACGGCTTGCGACGGACCTTCTCGGTCAGCTGCCCGCCCTCTTCGAAGCCGACGAACCCGGGAGGAGCACCGAACAGTCGCGAGACCGTGTGCTTCTCGCCGTACTCGCTCATGTCGAGCGAGATGATGGCGTCTTCGTCGTCGAACAGGAATTCTGCAAGAGCCTTGGCCAGCTCCGTCTTACCCACACCGGTCGGACCGGCGAAGATGAAGGAGCCGGATGGGCGCTTGGGGTCCTTCAGACCGGCGCGTGTACGACGGATTGTCTTCGACAGCGCGGAGATGGCTTCTTCCTGGCCGATGACACGCTGGTGCAGAGCCTTCTCCATGAAGACCAGTCGTGACGACTCTTCTTCGGTGAGCTTGAAGACGGGGATGCCTGTCGCCTGTGCGAGCACTTCGGCGATGAGGCCTTCGTCGACCGTCGCCGTCGTCTTGACGTCTCCTGAGCGCCACTGCTTCTCGAGGCGGAGTCGCTCACCGAGGAGGTTCTTCTCCTCGTCGCGCAGCGATGCCGCCTTTTCGAAGTCCTGGTCCTCGATCGCCGTCTCCTTGGCGCCGCGGACGACGGAGATCTTCTCGTCGAACTCGCGAAGCTCTGGCGGGCTCGAGAGGATCGACAGACGCAGGCGCGCGCCGGCCTCGTCAATCAGGTCGATGGCCTTGTCCGGAAGGAACCGGTCGGCAACGTAGCGGTCCGCGAGGTTGGCCGCGGCCACGAGGGCACCATCGGTGATTGACACCTTGTGGTGAGCCTCGTACCGGTCGCGAAGTCCCTTGAGGATGTTGATGGTGTGCGGCAGCGACGGTTCGGCGACCTGGATCGGCTGGAACCGGCGCTCGAGCGCTGCATCCTTCTCGAAGTGCTTGCGGTATTCGTCGATCGTGGTGGCGCCGACGGTCTGCAGCTCGCCTCGGGCGAGGAGCGGCTTGAGGATGCTTGCGGCGTCGATTGCACCCTCGGCCGCGCCTGCCCCGACGAGAGTGTGGATCTCGTCGATGAAGACGATGATGTCGCCGCGGGTGCGGATCTCCTTGGTGACCTTTTTCAGCCGCTCTTCGAAGTCACCGCGGTAACGGCTACCGGCTATGAGCGAGCCGAGGTCGAGTGAGTAGAGCTGCTTGTCCTTCAGCGTCTCAGGCACCTCGCCCTTGACGATCGCCTGCGCGAGCCCTTCGACGACGGCGGTCTTGCCGACGCCGGGCTCACCGATCAGAACCGGGTTGTTCTTCGACCGGCGGGAGAGGATCTGCATGACCCGCTCGATCTCCTTCTCGCGGCCGATCACCGGGTCGAGCTTGTTGTCGCGGGCAGCCTGCGTGAGGTTGCGGCCGAACTGGTCGAGGATCTGGGATCCACCCTGCGCGGTCGTCTCGGTGGTGTTACCGCCGACGGCGGCGGTCTCCTTGCCCTGGTAGCCGCTGAGGAGCTGGATGACCTGCTGGCGCACGCGGTTCAGGTCGGCGCCGAGCTTGACGAGCACCTGCGCCGCGACACCCTCACCCTCGCGGATGAGCCCGAGCAGGATGTGCTCGGTGCCGATGTAGTTGTGGCCGAGCTGAAGGGCCTCGCGGAGCGACAGCTCGAGTACCTTCTTGGCGCGCGGGGTGAATGGGATGTGACCGGTCGGCTGCTGCTGGCCCTGACCGATGATGTCCTGGACCTGTTCGCGCACGGCATCCAGCGAGATACCGAGCGACTCGAGAGCTTTTGCTGCGACGCCTTCACCCTCGTGGATGAGCCCGAGCAGGATGTGCTCGGTGCCGATGTAGTTGTGGTTGAGCATCTTGGCCTCTTCCTGGGCCAGGACAACGACGCGACGAGCGCGGTCGGTAAATCTCTCAAACATGTTCGCTCCTTGGGTGCCCGGGCAGGGATGGGGACACCGTTACAAAGAGCGTAACGACCGTTGGTTCCGAATAGGCCCTTGTTCGCTCTGGGCGCGAAGGCGGCACCCATCTGTCAGTACTTCTGCTGAACGCGACGATGACCCGATCGCCTCCGGCTCGGGGCCGGCCGGGAGAAAAAGTGTCTTCTGCTCAGCTCAACACACGGCCTGCCCGAACCGTCGCACGCGGGGCCGATCGAGTTCTGGCCCATTTTCATTTCGCTCGCTCTCGTGGCCGTTGCCGCAGCGTTCCGGGTGGGCGAACAGGTTCAGGAGAACCGCTCGAATTCAGCAGAAGTGGCGCGACACGCCGTGTGGGCGCGCTCCCACACGGCGTGTCGGGCCGGATCTGCTGAATTTGGGGTCGGGGACGCTGCTGTCAGGCAAGCTGGTGAACGCCGAAGCTCGCAAAGAAGCCGATGGTGGCGATGAGGCCGGTGAAAGCCTTCGCGTCGCGGAACGCTTCAGGGATCATGGTGTCGGAGATCATGGCGAGGATGGCGCCGGCCGCGATCGCGGTG
>NZ_JAODMP010000065.1 GCF_025464835.1 Mycetocola sp.
CGAGGGGCAAGCAGGCGAGCGATCTGCTGTTCGCCGGTCCCGACGGCGGCCGGCTCAGCAACCACAACGCGCGCCGAGGAGTCGACTGGGAGACCCTTCGCGCGGCCATCGGCCGGCCCGACCTGCGCATCCACGACCTCCGCCACACGGCGGCGGTGCTCCTCTTCGATGCGGGCCTCGCGGCTCCGGACGTGCAGGCGATTCTCGGGCACTCGTCGCTGCTGGTCACACAGATGTGCGCGGATACACGGCGACTAGCTGCGAAGGGGAGTAGTCCCGATGTCGAAGTTCTTCAATGTGCAGTCGGAAGGTCAATATCGACCCATTCCGGCGGCTACTCGAACGATACTGCGGACGGGGGTGAAATATCCGCGAATCCAGCGCTGATCTGGGAAAAGAAAAGGCCCCACCCCGAGTAGAAGCCTCGAGATAGGACCAGTGGCTCCGACCGGCATCGATCCGGTGACCTTTCGATTTTCAGTCGAACGCTCTACCAACTGAGCTACAGAGCCAGGCAACTTTCGCCGCCTAAAGGTGAAAAACCCCTCCTTGCGGAAGGGCTCTTCTCCTTAGCGACCCTGACGGGACTTGAACCCGCGACCTCCGCCGTGACAGGGCGGCACGCTAACCAACTGCGCTACAGGGCCTTACTTTTTTACTTGTACCGATTGTAGTAGTTATGTGACCCCAACGGGATTCGAACCCGTGCTACCGCCGTGAAAGGGCGGCGTCCTAGGCCACTAAACGATGGGGCCGAGAGCCTCGGAAGGCTCCGTAACTACCGAGAAGAAGCATACGGGTACGAGCGCGATTTGCCAAAACGAGCTCGTTTTCCCCGCGAGTTGCCGGGTTTGCAGGGTCCGCCCGGGGGTGAAACCCGGCAAACCCGGCAACTCGCAAGAGGCGGCTGTCTAGTGGCTGCCCTCTTCACGAAGCTTCACGATGCCCGCTTCGACGATGGCCGTGGCTTCAGCGGCGTCGCCCCAGCCTTCGATGGTGACCCATTTGTTCGGCTCGAGGTCCTTGTAGCGAGCGAAAAAGTGCTCGAATTCCTTGCGGGTCTGCTCGGGAACGTCGGTGATGTCCTGGATGTGTGCCCAGCGGGGGTCCTTCTCCTGGACACAGAGAACCTTCGCGTCGGAACCAGCTTCGTCGCTCATGTTCAGCACGCCGACGGGGCGCACCTTGATGCCGACACCGGGGAAGACCGGGTACTCGAGGAGGACGAGTGCGTCGACGGGGTCACCGTCGAGGCCGAGCGTGTTTTCGAAGTAACCGTAGTCGACGGGGTAGCTGAAGGCGGTGAAGAGCACCCGGTCGAGGTAGACGCGACCTGTTTCGTGGTCGACCTCGTACTTGTTGCGGCTGCCCTTTGGAATCTCTACGACGACGTCATATCCGGCCATGGAAGTGTTCTCCTCTTTTATCTGAAAGTCTGCAATAACGTTACTTGATGCCCACCAACAGTTCGCTTCCCCGCCCGCCGCTCTCCCCGGCGGTCGCCGACGTGCGTGTCGCCGTGCGCCGCGCACTCACCGCGGTGCGCGCATCGGGACTCTCAGAGGGGGACCTCGTGCTCGTCGCCCTGAGTGGTGGTCCTGACTCCCTCGCACTCGCCGCTGCCACAGCTTTCGAGGCGCCGCGGCTCGGGATCCGGGCGGGGGCGGTGATCGTCGACCACGCGCTGCAGGCCGATTCCAAAGGGGTGGCGACGCGGGCGGCGGCGGCCGCTGAAAAACTCGGTCTTGCGCCCGTGCTGGTCCGCACGGTTCGAATCGTCGGGGGGAGCGGGCCGGAGGCAGCTGCCCGCGAGGCGCGTTACGGCGCGATCGCGGATGTCGCCGCGTCCGCTGGGGCGCGTCAGGTCCTGCTCGGGCACACGCTCGACGACCAGGCGGAGACGGTGCTGCTTGGGCTCGCGAGGGGATCGGGGGCGGCGAGTTTGCGGGGGATGACCCCGGTGGCCGGCCTGTACCTCCGGCCGCTGCTGGAGGTCCGCAGGGAGACCACCCATGCCGCGTGCGCAGCGGAGCACCTCGAGCCGTGGGCCGACCCGCACAATTCAGAACCTCGGTTCACCCGGGTGCGTGTGCGGGAACGGGTGCTGCCCGTTCTCGAGGAGGAGCTCGGCCCGGGCGTCGCTGAAGCGCTGGCCAGGACGGCTGAGCAACTGCGCGAGGATTCCGAGGCTCTGGACCGCATGGTGCAGGAGATCATCGAGGAGATCTGCCAACCGGCTGAAGCCGGCATCGCCGTTGATGTGGGGGCTCTCGCGGCGAATCCGGCGGCGCTCCGCAACCGGATCATCCGGCTTGTGGCGTTGAGCGAGTTCGGCAGGTCCCTGGATCGCGGGCATACCCTCGAGGTCGCCCGCCTGGTCACCGACTGGCGCGGACAGGGCCCGATCGACGTCCCCGGCATCCGGGTCTCCCGACAGGGCGCGCTGCTCGTGTTCACCGCTCGCGGATAGGATGAACGCATGGAATCGAGCGACATCTCAAGCGACCTCACGAGCATTCTCGTCACCGAGGAGCAGATCCAGGAGAAGCTGGTCGAGCTCGCCGCCCGCATCGACGCCGATTACGTTGGCAAGGACCTTCTGCTCGTCGGGGTGCTCAAGGGTGCTGTCATGGTCATGGCCGACCTGTCCCGTGCGCTGACGAGCCACGTGTCGATCGACTGGATGGCCGTCTCCTCCTATGGTGCAGGCACCAGGTCCAGCGGTGTCGTGCAGATCCGCAAGGACCTCGACTCGGATCTGACCGACCGCCATGTTCTGATCGTTGAAGACATCATCGACTCCGGACTCACCCTGTCCTGGCTCCTGGAGAACTTCGCTTCGCGCGGTGCCGCATCCATCGAGGTCTGCGCGCTGCTCCGGAAACCGGAGGCAGCGAAGGTCGAGATCGATTGCAAATACGTCGGCTTCGACATCCCGACCGACTTCGTCGTCGGGTACGGCCTCGACTTCGATGAGCGTTACCGGAACCTGCGCGACGTCGCCGTGCTGGCACCGCACGTTTACGCCTGAGGCGGCGCTGTTCCCCCTTCGGCGAACATAGAGGCCGCGTCCAGCGTTTCGGCGATACCCTTGACTTCACGGGGCGTTCGACGCTTCGCCGTACCTTCAGAAAGGTGTTGGGCATCCGCTCATCCGAACTATGAACTTCAAGCGCATCTTCAAAGGCCCGCTGCCTTACATCCTGATCGCCATCATCGTTTTCTGGGTCGGGTCAAGCCTGCTCAACGTCAACGGTATGCGTGAGGTCTCGACCGATCACGGGCTCGAGCTCCTCAAGGACGGCAAGGTCACTGAAGTGACGCTTACCGAGGGCGACAACCGCGCCGACCTCACACTCGCGGAAGCCGATGGCGACAACGGCACGATGGTGCAGTTCTACTACCTCACCGCACGGGCCGACGACGTCGTCGCCGCTGTCGACGCTGCGTCGCCGAGTGAGGGCTTCACCGACAAGGTCCCTCAGCCCAGCTGGTGGTTGTCAGCGCTCGGACTGTTGCTCCCGCTCCTGCTCATCGGCGTGTTCTTCTGGATCATGCTGTCGAGCATGCAGGGCGGCGGATCGAAGGTCATGCAATTCGGCAAGTCGAAGGCAAAACTGGTTTCGAAGGAATCGCCCAAGGTCACGTTCGCGGATGTCGCGGGCAGCGACGAGGCGATCGAGGAACTCGAAGAGATCAAGGACTTCCTCAAGGAGCCCGCGCGCTTCCAGGCCGTCGGTGCCCGCATACCGAAGGGCGTGCTGCTCTACGGCCCTCCCGGGACCGGCAAGACCCTCCTCGCCCGTGCCGTCGCCGGTGAGGCGGGCGTTCCGTTCTACTCGATCTCCGGTTCCGACTTCGTTGAGATGTTCGTGGGCGTCGGCGCGAGTCGCGTGCGCGATCTCTTCACCCAGGCCAAGGAGAACTCACCGGCCATCATCTTCGTCGACGAGATCGATGCCGTCGGGCGTCACCGCGGTGCAGGCATGGGCGGTGGCCACGACGAGCGCGAGCAAACCCTCAACCAGTTGCTGGTCGAGATGGACGGCTTCGATCCGAAAGCCAACGTGATCATGATCGCCGCGACCAACCGCCCGGATATCCTCGACCCCGCGCTGCTGCGCCCCGGCCGGTTCGACCGTCAGATCGGTGTCGACGCGCCCGACCTCAAGGGACGCACACGCATTCTCGAGGTGCACGCCAAGGGCAAGCCGATGGCGGAGAGCGTCGACCTTGACGTTCTCGCCCGCAAAACTCCTGGCTTCACGGGTGCAGACCTGGCCAACGTGCTCAACGAGGCCGCACTTCTCACTGCTCGGTCAAACGCGCAGATCATCGACAACCGTGCCCTCGACGAGGCCGTCGACCGCGTCATGGCCGGCCCGCAGCGCCGCAGCCGGGTGATGAAGGACCAGGAGAAACTGATCACCGCGTACCACGAGGGCGGCCACGCCCTCGCCGCAGCGGCGATGCGCAACACGGACCCGGTGACCAAGGTCACCATCCTTCCGCGTGGCCGCGCCCTTGGCTACACGATGGTGCTTCCGCTCGAGGACAAGTACTCCGTCACCCGCAACGAGCTCCTCGACCAGCTCACCTATGCCATGGGTGGCCGCGTTGCCGAAGAGATGGTGTTCCACGACCCGACCACCGGCGCTTCGAACGACATCGAGAAGGCAACGGGAATCGCCCGCAAGATGGTCACCGAGTACGGCATGAGCGCCAACGTCGGAGCGATCAAGCTCGGCCAGTCGAGCGGAGAGGTGTTCCTCGGGCGTGACATGGGACACCAGCGGGACTACTCGGAGCAGATCGCGGAGACGGTCGACGCCGAGGTGCGTGCCCTCATCGAACAGGCCCACGACGAAGCGTGGCAAGTGCTCAACGACAACCGGGAGATCCTCGACCGCCTCGCAGCTGAATTGCTCGAGAAGGAAACCCTCGACCACAACCAGCTGGCTGAGATCTTCGCGAACATCCGCAAGCTGCCGCCGCGTCCGCAGTGGCTCTCGAGCACCAACCGGCCTGTGTCGGAGCACCCGCCCATCGCCGTCCCCCTCGCGAAGGCACCGATCGACCCCGGCGCCACGGACGGTGGAGTGGAGAGCGACTCCAAGGTCGCCCGCACACCCCAGGTGAACCCGCGACCGGCAACGGCGTAAGCCCCGTGGGCCAGACCGGAGGGGCCCGGATGGATAGCGAGAGGATCCAGCGGGCCGTCACCGAGCTACTGCTCGCGATCGGGGAGGACCCGTCGAGGCCGGGACTCGCACGCACGCCTGAACGCGTCGCAGAGGCGTGTGAGGAATTCTTCGGCGGCCTCCACGAGGACCCGCTTGCCCTTCTCGCGGATTCCATCCCGGTCGGCGGCGGCGGACCGAGCGAAGCAGTCGTCGTGCGCGACATCTCCTTCCGTTCCATCTGCGAGCACCACCTGCTCCCATTCCTCGGGGTCGCCCACATCGCCTACCTCCCGAGCGACCGCATCGTCGGACTCGGTCGGCTGCCACGCGTCGTCGACACCCTCGCGTCTCGCCCCCAACTCCAGGAGCGGCTCACAGAGGAGATCGCCGACACCCTCGAACGCGGACTCGACGCACGAGGCGTTCTTGTCGTTCTCGACGCGGTGCACGGCTGTGTCGCGGCTCGTGGATCCCGCCAGGAGGCGGCATCCACACTCACCCTCGCGAGCAGGGGAGAGCTGTCAGATCCGGTTCGGCGCGCAGAGATCATGTCGCTTCTCGGCCGGAGCGGCCCGGCCCATGACTGAGATACTGCCCGGCCGCCCCATGCTCGTGATGGGCATCCTCAACGTCACTCCGAATTCGTTCAGCGACGGTGGCCGCTACCTCGACCACGCCGCGGCGATCGCCCACGGCCGGCGGCTTGCGGCAGACGGCGCGGACCTCATCGACGTCGGCGGCGAGTCGACCCGGCCTGGCGCCGAGCGTGTCGGCAGTGCCGAAGAACAGCGCCGGATCCTTCCCGTTCTCCGGGCGCTGTCTGCCGATGGCATCCGTCTTTCTGTCGACACGATGAACGCCGACACGGCACGGGCCTCGGTCGATGCTGGTGTCGAAATCATCAACGATGTCTCAGGCGGCCTGGCCGATCCTCAGATGGCGCTGGTGGCAGCCGAAACGGGCGCCATGTTCCTGCTCAGCCATTGGCGCGCGCACAGCACCGAGATGGATTCCCGGTCGAACTACGATGACGTCGTCTCGGACGTCCGGGCGGAGCTTGTCAGGCAACTCGCGGCCGTCGAGGCGGCCGGCGTCGCCCGTGAGCGCATCATCCTCGACCCTGGTCTCGGCTTCGCCAAGGCCTCCGATCACAACTGGCAGATTCTCTCCAGGCTCGATGAGCTGCAGTCGATCGGACTCCCGCTCCTCATCGGCGCGTCGCGGAAACGATTTCTCGGCACTCTCCTCGACGGCGATGCCACAATGGCTGACCGTGACCTGCCTACCGCGGTGATCAGCGCCCTGCTCGCTGACGCGGGAATCTGGGGCGTCCGGGTGCATAATGTTCGCGCGACGGCCGTCGCTCTCGACGTGCGCAAGCGGCTCGGCCGGCCATCCCTTCCTCGCCCCGCCTAGAGGAATCCTCACAGTTCGGCAGCGGGCGTTGCTCCCATGCCACCCCTCAAGGCGGCGTTTTTCCGGATAGTGTTGAGCGGCGCCGTGATCGCAGACCGAGTGCCGGACACGGGAGAACGAATGACCACCGCAACACTTGCCCCCTCACGACTGACCCTCGCCGACAGGGTCGTTCCGCGGAGCGTCGTGAACAACATCGCCCTCATGCTTACCGGTGTCGCCGTGGTCAGCGCTACCGCCTCATCGAGATCCCGATGTGGCCTGTCCCCGTCTCGGGACAGACTCTCGGTGTCATGCTCGTCGGCGCCATGGGCCTGCCCACCGACTTCGGTTCGCTTCTCGACTTCGGCTTCTACCCCTTCATCCTCGGCGGTGTCGTGAAGTGGCTCCTCGCCGCCTCGATCCTTCCGCTCGCCTGGCGACTCGTGAAGAATGTCGACGACAAGCGCGACCCTTCCGCGGCGTAGACGGCCGGCCTGTCAACACCCGTCGCGGCGTGCGCGGCAAACCGTAGAGTGGGCATTGTGAACACCGGCGACAGCATCACCCTGACCGGACTTCGCGTGCGGGCGAACCACGGGGTCTACGACTTCGAACGTGAAAACGGGCAGGACTTCCTCATCGACGTCACCGTCGGCGTCGACCTCCGGGCTGCCGCGGCGAGCGACGATGTGGCGCAGACCATCCATTACGGAGAGCTGGCCGAGAGGATCGCTGCTGCCGTGGAAGCCGACCCGGTCGATCTCATTGAAACCGTTGCGGAGCGGGTGGCCAGCCTGGTGTTGTCGTACCCGGCGGCGCACAGCGTGCGCGTCACCGTGCACAAACCTGACGCGCCGATCGCTGTGCCCTTCGACGACGTCGCGGTCAGCATCCTTCGTCATGCGGCAACCAGCCGGGCGGACGGGTCATGACGCCGATCCCGAAACCGCCCATTCACCCGCCGGTTCGGCCGCTTCGACCGGTCCAGACGGTTCTTGCCTTCGGCAGCAACCTCGGGAACCGCGAAGCGAACATCCGTGCGGGACTCGCGGCGCTCCCTTCGCACGGGGTGACGGTGACCGCTGTGTCTGATCTGATCGAATCAGTCGCCGTGAAGCCCACCGGTGAGGACCCCTCTGCGCCCCGGTATCTCAACGGAGTTGCCCTCGTGCGGACCGCTCTTGCTCCCCTGGCCCTGCTCCGCAGCGTTCAGGCGATCGAAGCGGGGCTCGGCAGGGTGCGGACTGAGCACTGGGGCGACCGCACTCTCGACATCGACATCATCGCGTACGGGAACCTCGTGCTCACGACGGATCATCTCGTCCTTCCCCACCCCCGCGCAGGCGAGCGATCCTTCGTGCTCGCACCGTGGCTGGAGCTCGACCCCGGTGCCGTGCTGCCCGGTGCCGGGCCCGTCGCTCGACTGCTCGAATCGCTCCCGAACTCATTCGGAGCCGCCACGTGAATCGGACGCGCGCGACCCCTCTTGTCGGGCTCGCAGCGCTGGGCTTCGTCGCCGGGTTCCTGGTCGAGTACGGCCTCGAGGCGTACGGCCGCCCCCTGCTGGTCCCGCCGCTCACGATGCCGTTCACCCTTCTGGTCGTCGCCGTCCTCGTGCTCGGCGTGGCGATTCCGATCCGGCGGACGGTCACCGGCAAACGTGTGACCCGAATCGACCCCTTCCGGGCGATGCGGATCGTTGTCCTCGCCAAGGCATCGAGCCTCGTTGGTGCACTGCTCACGGGTGCCTCACTCGGCGCCGTCCTCTATTTCACAACCCGGCCGGTCCTGCCCGCGATAGGCTCGATGTGGCTCGCGATCGCTTCCTGCGTTGGCGCGGCGGTGCTCACGACCGCAGGACTGATCGCCGAACACCTCTGCACGCTTCCGAAGGATGAAGACGATGACGCACCAGGAGAACCCCGCGATTCCTGAGCTGCCCGTTCCCGAGCCGGTGTCGGAGGCAGTCGGGTTGGGCGCCGTCGTCGACGTTCCGCGGCGGGTCGAAGTGGCCGGCGAGTGGCGGCGGGTATCGCCGAAGTACATTCTCGTCGACCTCATCGGTGAGGCGATCTTCGCCCTCATCGTGATCGCCGTTGCCGTTCTCTGGGCCGTGTTGTTCGAGCAGACCTGGCAGTGGTGGGTGATGGGGGCGCTGCTTCTCGTGACCGCGCTCGGTGCGGCGATCACGCCCCGCCGCATCCGTTCGATCGGATACCAGCTGCGAGAGGACGACCTGCTGTTCCGCCGCGGAATCATGTGGACTCGCATGGTGGCAGTGCCATACGGGCGGATGCAGCTCATCGACATCAACCGCGGCCCGGTCGCCCGTGCGTTCGGCCTCGCTGAACTCAAATTCGTCACCGCGTCAGCGGCGAGTGCCATCGTGTTGCCCGGTCTGCCCGAGGACGAGGCCGAGCAGTTGCGAGACCACCTCGTCACCGTCGCGGAGAGCAGGCGGACCGGCCTATGAGCGGCGAGCAGGAGGCCTTCCTCCCGCACGGCGCCCAGGGAACGCCTGAGCGCGCGTCGTTTGCAGGGCAACCGGAGGCGCAGCGCCCTGCAGAGCTCCGGCAACGTCGGAGCCTGACCGACGGCGAGTGGCACCGGCTGCACCCAGCGACCCCACTCCTGCGCGGAGGGATCGCCTTCCTCGCAATCGCCGGCTTCGTCATCGCAAATCTGAGGGAACGGCTGGTCGACCTGTTCCTGCCCCGCGCTGGCGAGTACGACCCCGAGGATTACGACCCGATCACCTATGTCTGGGAACACGGCTACGTCGGGCTTGCCCTGCTCGCGATCCTCGTCGTCCTGATCGTGGTGATGACCGGGTTCTACCTGTCCTGGCGGATGCACACCTTCCGGGTGACCGACGAGGCGGTGGAGGTGAGGAGCGGCATCCTGTTTCGAACGCACCGCAAGGCGAAACTCGACCGGATCCAGGGCGTCGGAATCTCCCGGCCATTCCTGCCGCGGCTGTTCGGCGCCGCGAAGATGGACGTCAGTGTCGCCGGGCAGGATGCCAGCGTCAAACTCGAATACCTGTTCTCCCGTGATGCAGATGACCTCCGCCGCGACGTGCTCACCCTTGCCTCCGGTGTGCGGCTTGCCGAGCAGGGCCTTGCCCCGACGCCGGCCGTCGGCCCTGGCGGAATCGAGAACGAGGCCGCGCTCAGCCGAATCGTCAACGAACGGGTCACCGAATTCCTGGCGCCGGAACTCGACCCGGGAACCGCTCCACCAGAGTCCGTTGTGCGCATCCCGGTCGGTCGGCTGGTGGCATCGACGCTGCTCAGCCTCGGCACGGTCTTCTTTCTCATCCTCGTCGTGGTGATGATCGTTTCGCTTGTCAATGGGCAGATCTGGGCTTTGTTCTGGTTCGTGCCGAGCGTGATCGGCATCGCCAGCTACTTCTGGTCGACGATCACGAAGTCGCTGCGGTACTCGATCGCCGGAACACCCTCAGGCGTCCGGATTGGTTCCGGCCTGTTCTCGACGAGCAACGACACGCTGCCACCCGGGCGGGTGCACGCCATCGAGGTGTCGCAGTCGATACTCTGGCGGCCGTTCGGCTGGTGGCAGGTCAAGATCAACAAAGCCGGGCTGTCGGTCGAAGCGGCCGCAGGGGGCAAGGGAAACACCACGGTGCTCCCGGTCGGCACGCTGCCCGACGTGGCCCGCGTGGTCGAGCTCATGCTCGGAGGGGTGTCGTCAACCGCACTTCACGACGAGCTGGACCTGGCGATCCGCGAACCTGCCCGCTCCGGCTTCGTCCTTGCCCCACGGCGGTCCAGGTGGCTGAACCCTCTGGCCTGGCGCCGTACCGGTTACACGCTGCACGACGACCTGCTCGTCTTCCGCAAAGGTGTCGTCTGGCGCAAGGTCGACCTTCTCCCGCTGGCCCGACTGGTCAGTTTCGCCGTGTCGCAGGGACCCATCGAACGGATGCTGCGCCTCGCGTCAGCGCACGCCCACACCGTGCTCGGGCCGATCACCGCCACCCTGCCGGCGATCGGGACGGCCGAGGCCGCGAGTCTGTTCGAGCAGGTGGCTGAGGGAATCGTTGTCGCTACGCGGGCCGACCACAGCCACCGATGGGCCCAGGTCGCTGGCGGCGTCATGCCGGCCGGGGATCAGTCATGACCGCGCGCGCAGGCCGCTTGGGGATCGGGGTCATCGGTGCCGGCCGGGTGGGACCCGTGCTTGGCGCGGCGCTGGCTGGCGCCGGCCACGCGATCACCGGGATCAGCGCGGTCTCTGAGGAGAGCCGTGACCGCGCCGAAGCGATGCTTCCCGCTGCACCGATACTCGACATCCCCAGCATCGTCGAGCGCAGCGAACTGGTCATCCTAGCCGTACCGGACTCCGAACTGGAGTCGCTCGTCGCCGGCCTGGCCGCCACCTCGAGCTGGCTTCCAGGCCAGCTGGTGATGCACACGGCCGCCGGCTTCGGCACCTCCGTTCTCGCGCCGGCCCAGGCGCTCGGGGCGATCCCGCTCGCCATCCACCCGGCCATGGATTTCACCGGAACAAGCATCGACATCTCGCGCCTCACCGAGAGCTGGTTCGCTGTGACCGCGCCGACACCGGTGCAGCCGATCGGCCAGGCCCTCGTCGTGGAAATGGGCGGTGAGCCCGTCCTCGTCGCCGAGAAGGACCGGGCTGCGTACGCCGAGGCGATCGAGATCGCGACGGCGTTCTCGCGGTCCATCGTGGCACAGGCGACAGGCCTCCTTTCCGGGATCGGCGTCGAACACCCTGGCGCGTTCCTGTCGTCGCTGGTCCGGTCATCCGTCGACAACGCGCTCCAGCAGGCTGGCCGGCTCTCGGCAGACCCGTTGGACCTCGAGCCAGGAGACGAGCTGCCGCCGCAGGCCGGTAGCATCGGTGGGTGACGAACAGTATCGCTGACATCCGTTCCCGAATCGCCGACGCCCACCGTGCGGCGGTCGCGGGTGGGATCCCGGATCCACGAGTCGTGCTCGTCCCCACCATGGGCGCTCTGCACGACGGCCACCTGGCCCTCGTCGATTACGCCCTCGAACTCGGCGACATCGTCGTTGTCTCGATCTTCGTGAACCCACTGCAGTTCGGGCCGAAGGAAGACCTCGCCAGTTACCCCCGCACTCTCGACCAGGATGTTGCCCGGCTCGCCGAGCGCGGGATCTCGCTCGTCTTCGCACCGACGGCTTCCGACATGTACCCGGACGGCCAGGTCGGCACCCGCGTGAGTGCCGGTGAGGTGGGGACCCGCCTCGAAGGGCGAACCCGCCCCGGCCACTTTGACGGGATGCTCACGGTCGTCGCCAAGCTGTTCCACATCGTGAGCCCGCACGCCGCCGTCTTCGGAGAGAAGGACGGCCAGCAGCTGTTCCTGGTGAAGCGGATGGCCAGAGACCTGAACTTCCCCATCGAGGTGCACGGGGTTCAGACCGTTCGTGCGGACGATGGCCTGGCCCTCTCCAGCCGGAACGTGTACCTCGACGACGCCGGGCGCCGATCGGCGCTGTCACTGTCCGCAGCGCTTGCGGCGGCGGCGGCCGGCGGGGATCTCGGTGTCGACGCGGCCACCGCAGCGGCGCACTCCGTTCTCGCCGGTGAACCAGGGATCGAGCTCGACTACCTCGCTGTGGTCGACCCGGAGACGTTCCTGCCTGTCGCTGATGGCTATTCCGGGTCTGCCCTTGTCCTCATCGCCGCTCGGGTCGGAACCACCCGCCTCATCGACAACCGCAGCATCATCGTCGGTTGACACTGCGCAGGCACGCCCGCAACGTAAGCTGGGATGACCCCACAAGGAGACGTTTTCTATCATGACTGCCCCCACCACAGACCAGGTTGCCGAGCCGACCGCTGAAGAGATTTCCGAGCAGAAGGCCGTCCGGCTGGCCAAGCGGGAGCGTCTGATCGAGATGGCAGCCGACGCGGCGGGTGGCGCTTACCCGGTCTCGGTCCCGGTCACCACCACGATCCCGGCGGTTCGGGAAGAATACGGCTCCCTCGAAGCCGATGAAACGTCTGGCGTCGTCGTCGGCGTCGCCGGTCGTATTGTCTTCCTCCGCAACACAGGCAAGCTGTGTTTCGCGAGCCTCCAGGCAGGCGACGGAAGCCGGATCCAGGCCATGGTGTCGCTCGCAGAAGTCGGCGAGGACTCCCTCGCACTCTGGAAAGAGCTCGTCGACCTCGGCGATCACCTCTTCGTCTCCGGCGAGGTCATCTCCAGTCGCCGAGGCGAATTGTCGATCATGGTCCGCGAGTGGACGATCGCATCGAAGGCGATCCTTCCCCTGCCGAACCTGCACAATGAGCTCAGCGAGGAAAGCCGTGTCCGCAGCCGCTACCTCGACCTGATCGCCAGGGAACAGGCTCGACAGAACGTCATCCAGCGATCGAAGGCGGTCGCGAGCCTGCGCCGTACCTTCACCGATCGCGGATACCTGGAGATCGAGACCCCGATGCTGCAGGTGATGCACGGCGGGGCATCCGCTCGCCCATTCGTCACACACTCAAACGCATTCGACACGGAACTCTTCCTTCGGATCGCCCCTGAGCTGTACCTCAAGCGAGCCATCGTCGGCGGCATCGACCACGTCTTCGAGATCAACCGCAACTTCCGTAACGAGGGAGCCGACTCGACTCACAGCCCCGAGTTCGCCATGCTTGAGGCGTACGAGGGCTATGGGGATTACAACTCCATCGCTGACCTCACCCAGACCCTGATTCAGGATGCCGCTCTTGCTGTCGCCGGATCGCACACGGTCACCTGGGCTGACGGCACGGAGTACGACCTTGGCGGCGACTGGGACCGGATCTCGATGTTCGACAGCCTGTCAGAGGCTGTCGGCAGGACGATCTCACCCGAAACGCCGATCGAAGAGCTGAAAGAGCTCGCAGAGCGGGAGGGCATCGTCGTCCCGCATCCGATTCACGGAAAGTACATCGAGGAGCTGTGGGAGCACTTCGTCAAGTCCCGGCTCGTCCGGCCGACGTTCGTGTGCGACTTCCCGGTTGACACGTCGCCTCTTGTTCGCGCTCACCGGTCGATCCCCGGTGTGGTCGAGAAGTGGGACCTCTATATCCGGGGATTCGAGCTCGCCACCGGATACTCGGAGCTGGTTGACCCTGTCGTGCAGCGGGAACGCTTCGTCGAGCAGGCCAGGCTGGCCGCCGGGGGAGATGTCGAGGCGATGCGCCTCGACGACGAGTTCCTGCGCGCCCTCGAGCACGGCATGCCGCCGACCGGAGGAATGGGAATGGGCATCGACCGGTTGATGATGGCCCTCACCGGACTCGGTATCCGCGAGACCATCCTGTTCCCCCTCGTGAAGTGAGACCCTGATGACTGACTACCTGCCCAAGGAAGAGTTGCACCCGCGGGATCCGAAGAAACCGTCGACGAACCGGATCATCATCTGGGTCATCGTCGGCGGCATCGGGCTGTATCTGCTGATCTCCGGTGTGGCGGGAATCGTCGCCGCGGGATGACCGTCGTTCGCCCCGGGGTATCCTTGTAGGGTCATGGACAATTACTGGCTCAACGCACTCTGGTCGGTCATTCCGACCGTCCTCCTCGGAGTGATCTTCTGGTACGTCATGCGCGCCATCATCCGCGCGGACCGCCACGAGCGTGCTGCATACGCGGACCTGGAAGCGGCGGAGCGTTCGCGTCTCGGCCTTCCACCGTCGGAGTCCAAGGGCACGGACGGCTCTGCCGAGAACTAGTCCTCTCCGCCCGATAGGCTGGGGGCAGACTTCCCGACGACAGGAGCCCATGCGTGGACCTAACGGCCCTGTGGGCGACTATGTTCGCCGACTGGTGGGTCGTACTGTTCTTCACGATCGACTTCATCATCAAGGCCATCGCCATCATCGTCGTCCCGCGCAACCGGCGTCCGACCGCCGGCATGGCGTGGCTTCTGGCGATTTTCCTTATCCCCTACGCGGGTGTTCTCGCCTTCCTGCTCATCGGGCATCCGAAACTTCCCCGCAAGCGCCGCGAAATCCAGGATGAGATCAACGACTTCATTCGGATCGCGGGAGAGAACCTACCGAAGCAGGATCTGCAGCCGGGCCTGCCGCTCTGGTTCACAAACCTCGTCGGGCTGAACCGCAAGCTCGGTGCGCTGCCCTTGCTCGGTGGCAATGAGGCGCGATTGCTCGGCGACTACAACAAGACGCTCGCGGCCATGACCGAGGCGGTCGACGCGGCGCGCCGCCACGTGCACGTCGAGTTCTACATCCTCAGCTGTGACAGGACCACCGCGCCGTTCTTCGACGCGCTCGAGCGTGCCGTGCAGCGCGGCGTCGACGTGCGGATCCTGCTGGATCACGTCGCCAACCTGCGCACCAAAGGGTATCGGCAGACCCGACGTCGGCTTGATGAGACCGGTGCCGAGTGGCATCTGCTGCTTCCGCTGCAGCCGTTGCGCGGTAAGTTCCAACGGCCGGACCTGCGGAACCACCGCAAGATTCTCGTCGTCGACGGTGAGGTCGCTTTCATGGGCTCGCAGAACGTCATCGACCGTAGCTACAACAAGCGCGGGAACCTGCGGCGCGGCCTGCAGTGGCAGGAACTGGTCGCCCGCGTGGAGGGACCGGTGGTCGGTGGGATCAACGCGATCTTCCTCAGCGACTGGTACAGCGAAACCGGCGAACTCGTGAGTCGCGCGATCGACGTAACCGACCCGGACCTCGAGAACGGCGAGCTTGATTGCCAGGTCGTGCCGAGCGGCCCAGGCTTCGACGGGGAGAACAACCTCAAACTGTTCCTCGGGCTGATCTACGCGGCCCAGAAGCGCATCGTCATCACGAGTCCTTACTTCGTGCCAGACGAGTCGATGTTGTACGCGATCACCACCGCCGTGCACCGGGGTGTCCCGGTCGACCTGTTCGTCTCAGAGATCGGAGACCAGGCACTCGTCTACCACGCCCAGCGCTCCTACTACGAGGCGCTGCTCCGCGCGGGCGTGCGCATCTATCTGTACCCAGCCCCGTACATCCTTCACGCCAAGCACTTCACCATCGACGACGACGTCGCCGTGATCGGTTCGAGCAACATGGACATGCGGTCCTTCGGCCTCAACCTGGAGGTGTCGCTGATGGTTCGCGGCGAGTCATTCGTATCGGACATGCGGGCCGTCGAAGACCAGTACCGGCTCAAGAGCCGCCAACTCACCCTGGATGAGTGGAAAAAGCAGCCTCTCCGGTCGACCATCCTCGACAACCTTGCCCGCCTGAGTTCGGCACTTCAGTAAACGAAGCCGCTTCGGGGCTGCGTCGAACGGCCTGAGCGGGAATAGTGTTGCGCCATGGACGCGTGGCTGGCCGCCGGGGCAGGAGCACTGGCAGGGGGAGCACTGCTCGTCGGCGCTCTGATCGCCTGGTTCGTCCAGGTGCCCCGTCGAGTCGTCGCGGCCATCATGGCGTTCGGCTCCGGCGTCCTGATCTCGGCCCTGGCCTTCGACCTCGTCCAGGAGGCCGCGCAGCAAGGCGGGTTCTGGCCAGCTATGTCCGGCTTCCTCGTGGGAGCGATCATCTATGTGGCCGCCAACCTCGTGCTCGACCGGGTCGATGCGCGAAACCGACGAGGCTCGGGAGAATCGCCGGGTACCGGCACGGGGATCGCCGTCGGTGCGCTTCTCGACGGGATCCCGGAAACCGCCGTGCTTGGCCTCAGCATGGTGGCGGGCGGTCAGCTGAGCATCCCGGTCCTGCTCGCGATCATCATCTCGAACATCCCTGAGGGGCTGGCGTCGACTGCGGAATTGAAGGCTGATCGGCGAAGTGCTCGGTACGTGTTCGGGCTGTGGATCGGCATCGCCGTCGCGTGCGGCCTGTCGTCGCTTGGCGGATTCATGCTCCTGGAGGGCGTTCCGCCAGCCGGCACAGCATTCGTCACCGCGATCGCGGCCGGCGCCATCCTCGCCATGATCTCCGACACCATGATCCCTGAAGCGTTCCGCGACGCGAAGGCTTTCACCGGCCTCATCGCCACCATCGGCTTCTTTGCGAGCTTCGGCGTGCACCAGCTTGCCTGACAGCAGCGTCCCCGACCCCAAATTCAGCAGATCCGGCCCGACGCGCCGTGTGGGAGCGCGCCCACACGGCGTGTCGCGACACTTCTGCTGAATTCGAGCGGTTCTCCTGAACCTGTTCGCTCAACTCGGTCAGCGTCATGAACCGCTCCGCAAGCAACTCATCGAGCCAGCAACGGATGCCGGTCCGGGCGTCATCTGCGCCGCCCACTACACGAGGCCCGTCGTATCGCGTTGCGTCCGTTCGCCCACCCGGAACGCTGCGGCAACGGCCACGAGAGCGAGCGAAATGAAAATGGGCCAGAACTCGATCGGCCCCGCGTGCGACGGTACGGGCAGGCCGTGTGTTGAGCTGAGCAGAAGACACTTTTCTCTCCCGGCCGGCCCCGAGCCGGAGGCGATCGGGTCATCGTCGCGTTCAGCAGAAGTACTGACAGATGGGTGCCGCCTTCGCGCCCAGAGCGAACAAGGGCCTATTCGGAACCACCGGTCGTTACGCTCTTTGTAACGGTGTCCCCATCCCTGCCCGGGCAC